>CAZDXI010000051.1:0-13631 GCA_964509095.1 uncultured Rhodobacterales bacterium | reverse complement strand
GACCGGTAGAGAGCCCCGCGCCCAAACCACCCGATCCATCGGAGCTGTATGCTGCGTTGGATTTGGGCACAAACAGCTGCCGCATGCTGATTGCCCAACCCAAGGGCAGTGGATTTCATGTGGTCGATAGTTTCTCCAAATCGGTCCAGCTTGGGGCCGGGTTGGAGCAATATGGCAAGCTGTCCCGGTCTTCGATGGGCCGCACAGTTCAGGCTTTGCGCATTTGCCAGCAGAAACTCAAGAAATACAAAGTCCGTCAGATGAAACTGGTAGCGACGGAAGCTTGCCGCCGCGCCAAGAATGCCGACGCGTTTATCCATCGCGTGCGACGCGAAACGGGGCTGACGTTGGACATCATCCAGCCAGAGGAGGAGGCGCGGCTGGCGGTGATCTCGTGCGCGCCGCTGGTCAGCACCAAAACAGAACAGCTTTTGGTGGTGGACATAGGTGGCGGATCGACCGAGTTGGTGTGGATCGATTTGGCCTCCGTGCCAAAACGAGATCGACCACGCTCCATCATGCGTTTGCATACTGGGTTCAAACCGGTTGAAGGCCCGTTTCCGGCCGCCAAGGTGGTGGATTGGATCAGCGTGCCGCTTGGAGTTGCCACGTTGCGTGATCAGTTTGATGACGTGGAAGATGATGCCGCGCGGTTCGCTTTGATGAGCTGGTTTTTTGAAGAGCAACTCAGCGACTTCACGCCATATCGCGACTTGCAAGCCCATGACCGGTTTCAGATTGTTGGCACGTCTGGCACGGTGACGACGGTCGCCGCATCGCATCTGGGTTTGAAGCGATATGATCGCACCAAAGTTGACGGATTGCGCATGACCTCTGATCAGATTGACAAAGTCATTCGATCCTATCTTGAGCTTGGCCCACAAGGGCGACGTAAAGATCCCCGCATTGGGCAGGACCGATCTGCTCTGATCATGTCAGGGGCTGCGATTCTGCAGTCCTTGATGCGCTTGTGGCCGACGGATCGGCTATCCGTAGCCGACCGGGGGCTGCGGGAGGGTTTACTCTATGCACAGATGTCGGCAGATGGTGTGCTGGAAGACGGACCGTTCTGTGGTTGAAGGTTGGGATTGTGGGGCCAGCCCCTCAAACTCCCCGAGGTATTTTTGGCACAAGGAAGAGTGGGGCACGTGAACAAGTGACCGGAAAAAAGAAAAACACATCCGGTCGTGGGCAACGGGACCTGAAGGTCAAGGTCAAGACAGCGCGAGGGCGAAAGCTGAGTTCCACGCGTTGGCTCCAACGCCAGTTGAACGACCCATATGTGAAACGCGCGCAGGCCGATGGGTATCGCGGTCGCGCGGCTTACAAGATCCTTGAGCTGGATGACAAGTATCGCTTTCTTGTGCCCGGTGCACGCGTCGTGGACTTGGGTTGCGCTCCGGGGGGGTGGTGTCAGGTTGCAGTTAAACGGGTGAACGCACTTGGTGAGAGGTCCGGCAAGGCTGTAGGGCGAGTCTTGGGGATTGACCTGCAAGAGGTGGAGCCCATTCCCGGTGCCGAAATCCATGTCTTGGACTTCATGGAAGACGACGCAGACCAACAGTTGAAAGAGTGGCTGGATGGTAAGGCGGACGTGGTGATGTCGGACATGGCAGCATCGTCATCGGGGCACAAACAGACAGATCATTTGCGCATCATCGCCCTTTGCGAGGCAGCAGCCGACCTGGCTTTCGATGTGTTAGAAGAAGGCGGGACGTTTGTAGCCAAAGTGTTGGCCGGTGGTGCAGAAGGGGAGTTACAGAAGCTTCTGAAACAACGGTTCACAAAGGTGGCGAACGTTAAGCCGCCCGCGTCACGCGCGGACAGTTCAGAGAAATTCGTTGTAGCGACAGGCTTTCGTGGGTCAGAGTAAACCGGGGCGTTCTCGTTTCGTGCGAATGCACCCACTGGGGGACGATCAACATGGCAGACAAAGCAGACCGGTTGGCAGCAATCGTTAACGAAGCCACCCAAAAAATGATCGCAGCGCAAGACGTTAACGCTGTGTGGGGTGTCTATTCTGATGCGGTCGAAGAGCTCGGATTTGACAAACTGCTGTACGGCGGCACGCGCATGCCAAATTCGGAAAACCGAGTCGGAGACATTCGCGACGCGTTGATCCTTCATCGCGGACCCCAAGGGTATGCCGACATTTACATTGGTGAAGAGCTGTATCTGCATTCTCCCAGCTACGATTGGGCGGCCAAGAACTCTGGCTTCGTAAGCTGGAGAGAGGCTATGCGGCAGTTCTCAGGACCGGCGCGGCCTGAACATATGCGGATATTGCAGATCAATGCACAGTTTGGCCTGCGCGCAGGGTATGTCGGTTCCTTGAACGACGTTGTTCGGGGTATGCACGGCGTAATTGGCATGAGCCCGACGGGTGGTCTGGAACAAGCCGACGCGGATGCGCTGTGGGCGGACGTGGGAACTTCGATTGAAACCCTGAGCAACTTGTTGCATCTGCGTATCGCAAGCTTACCCATGTCGTTGCAACGCCGTCCCCTGACAACACGTCAACGCGAAGCGTTGCATTGGTTTTCGCAAGGAAAAACGATGCAAGACATAGCCGACATTATGGATTTGAGCTCGGCAACGATAGAAAAGCACCTGCGGATGGCGCGAGACTCCCTGGACGCCACAACAACTGCACACGCGGTTCAAAAGGCAACTTCGTTAAACCTTTTGTCTGCGTGAGCTTGGCCAAACTCACTTTTCTTTAACGCTCCTGTGCAAGTGTCCCGCGTGCGCGCAAAACCTTCTGCGCAATCTGGTCACACAGGAGATGTCCCATGAAAAAACTTGCAACATCTGTCGCGGCGCTTTTGCTGACTGCGGCACCCACTTTTGCGGCGGACCCTTCTGCGGCAATGGCACAATATGTCCGTGACGCGGTCATGAGTTGGGCCAGTGATCCAGAGATTGTCAGCGCTGTAGTCGCGCGCAATGCACAGACCGGCGGGTTGAGCGAACCGGAAATCATCGCAATGGACAATACGTGGCGCGCCGAAGTCGGCACCGCTGCGACGCCGACAATTGACAGCGTTCTGGCAACGTCAGCTTCTGATTTCCTGCGGCAGCAATTGTCTGCGTCTGAAGGTCTGATCACTGAAGTTTTTGTTATGGATATGGTCGGGCTGAACGTCGCCTCCAGTGGTGTGACTTCTGACTATTGGCAAGGTGACGAAGCCAAGTTTCAGAAAACGCATGGAGTCGGCCCGGCAGCGGTTCATGTTGGAGACGTCGAGTTTGACGAAAGTGCGCAGACCTATCAGGGGCAAGTGTCTTTCACGTTGACTGATCCGGCAACAGGTCAGGTGATTGGTGCCGTGACGGTCGGGCTGAACGCGGAAGCGTTCTTCTGAACGGTACCAGTTTCGCTCCGGGCAACATCCCCGCTCGGGGCGAAACACTTGTACTAGATTTGAGACATGCGAGTTTTGACACGGCCACGTCGGCCAGAGACGCGAAAAATCAGGTGATTACCCCAGTTTACAAATAGAGCCTTTGCGTCGAGCATTGATGCAAAGGAGGGGCAAATTTGGGCTTGCCTGAAACTTCAGCCGGATTGCGTGACATCGATTACGCCATCCTTCATCGCGCGCACAAGCAAAGCCGCTGTGGAGCGGACCTCCAGCTTGCGCATAAGACTAGCGCGGTGGCTTTCGATGGTCTTGACGCTGAGCCCAAGATGCTCGGAGATTTGCGGGTTGCTGAAACCCCGCGCAATCGCATGCAACACTTCACGCTCGCGTGCCGTCAGGGATTGTGTGATTTCGCTGTTTCTGCGCGCGCGCTCTACCGCCGGGCAATACACGGTTTCTCCGGCCAAAACACGCATGATTCCGTCCGCGATCTCAGCCGGTTCGCTGGTCTTGGCAAACACTCCTTCGACACTCGCGCCGATCATCTCATTGATCGGACCGGGCGCCATATTTCCAGTGACCACGATAAAGCGCGTATCAGGCGACCATCGCCGTCCTTCGAAGACGACTTCCACACCGGTGGCCCCCGGCATCGCGTAGTCAAGGATCGCGCAATCCGGCGTATGCTGTTTGATCAAAGAGATGGCGGAGATTCCGTTCTGCGCCGTTCCCAGAACATCAATGTGTCCGTTCTTCTCCAAGGTTTGACGCATACCAGACAGAGTAAAAGCGTGATCATCGGCAATGACTGCCGTAAATGGCGCCTGTGTCATTCTGATAACCCCTGTGTCTTTGCACGCTTGCGCGCTGTTATCCTGATTGTCGCTCAGATTGCCTTGCTGACGGTCATGACGCAAGCGTACGCAGACAGTCCGCCTGTTGTGCTGGATGGACCCACAGACAGGACAGAGTTGCGGGGGCACATTGATGCGTTTGTTGACCCAGATTGGGACTATGAGCTGGACACCGTGACCACTTCGCCAGAAGTCAAATTCCGGTCGATCGATGGTAAGTCCGCAAACTTTGGGTACACGTCTTCAAAAATTTGGCTGCGCACAGCGGTTCACAACGACACTGAAGACGAACGTGAGTGGGTCGTTCACTTCCATGAAAACTTCAAACAGGTTTTTGATGTTGGAATTTTGCGTAGGGATGGGACGGTTGACCAAATCCTGTCGTTGCGTCCAGACAGCACCTTTTCAGCGCGCGCGATCTCTTACCCGCAGATGGCGGCAGGTTTCACTCTTGAGCCGGGAGAGACGGCTACACTGATTATGGGGCTGTGGTCCGAAGGGTCCTCCTACATTACCTATTCGTTCGAAACGCAGGACAGTTTTGCTCAAGTGGCCGCGGGGCAGACGGCAAAGAACTTCATCTTTTATGGGATGATGATGCTATTGATCGCGACTGCGACGGTTGCTCTTTTTGTTTTCGGTCACAAAGTCTTTTTCTTTTATACTTTCTATATCATATCGGCCGTTCTTTACGTGATGCATGCCGATGGTGTCGCGTTCCAATATCTTTGGCCAAATGCGCCTGTGTTGAACAACTATGCTTCCGTTATCACGGGGAGCGGTTTGATCGTTTTTGGTGCCCTTTATGCACGCAGTTTCTTGCGCACAGCGGAACGACATATCGCTATGGATCGAATCCTGCTGGCGGTTATCGGCGTGACGTTTCTGTCCATCTTGGTTCTTTTGCCAAGCAATCCGCAAATCCTGAAAAAGACACTTGTGTTCTTGTCGTTGATCGCCGTGCTCACGTTCACATTGTCTGCGATTGTCGCCGCGTTCCGATACTTCCGGGAGGTGCGATTTTACCTGTTTGCATGGGTCGGCGCACTGGTGTCCGTGTCGATGCTGAATCTGAGCCATATCTTCGGCATCGAGATTAGTCAGGATTTCTTGCACGATTCCATACGGATGGTCATGGTTTTTGATGCATTTATGATGGGGCTTGCGATTGCAGACCGTTTCAACCAGCTCCGGCAATCTAGGCAAATGGCGTTGGAAACCAACTTGCGAGAAACGCAGCGCAATTTGAAGCTCAATGCCCGTTTGGGTGAGTTGGAAAAGCAATACAGTGTCGTATCCGAACTTGCCGAAAGCCGCAGCATCCAGATCCAGAACACTGTACATGACCTCAGCCAACCCTTGCACGCACTCCGCATGAGCGTTGCCAACCTGACGTCTGGGCGGCTGAACGAACCGGAAAGCGCGTCCAAAATTGATGAAACATTCACCTATCTGGAAAGTTTGGTAGCGCAACAACTCCAAGACGGCGCCCCGGCACCTGCGGAAGCTTTGTCACAATCTACCGATACGTTGGATACCCAGCAGGTGCTGTCCTCCATCCATCAAATGTTTGAGCCAGACGCAGAAGCCAAAGGGCTTGAGTTTCGATTTGTTCCGACGTCGCATACTGGGGACGTCGACCCGTTGGTTCTGATGCGGATCGTGACCAATCTGGTGTCAAACGCGATCAAGTACACGCAAGAAGGCGGCATTCTTTTGGGGACCCGTATGGTCAAAGACCACCTGCTGATCGAGGTGCATGACACCGGCAAAGGACTTAGCGAAGCCGAGTTCGAGCGCGCATGCGGTCGCTCGACACGACTGGAAGACGATCAATCAAACGAACCGGGTTACGGTTTTGGGTTATCGATTGTGCGCGATCTTGTTGACGCGCATGGCCTGACGATGTCGTTGTCGAAGCTGCGCGCTTCGGGGACCGGAATTGTGGTGCGCGTTCCAAAGGCCAACAGCAACGTCACACAGTTTCCGCAACGCGGTGGTGCTCAATCCCAGTCCGGCTAAGCTTCAAGGTGTTTTCCCAAACCGCGCGCGCAGGTCTGTTTTCAGGATCTTGCCATAGTTGTTCTTGGGCAGATCGGAGACAAAGATGTAATCCTTGGGCCGTTTGAAACGGGCGATGCGGCTTAGACACAAGGCATCGAGCGTCGCCGCGTCGACTGGATTGGTCGGGTCACACGCAATAACAGCAACCACATCTTCCCCCCATTCGGGATGCGGGCGGCCAATGACAGCGGCTTCCAACACGTTGGGGTCGGACAGCAACACTTCCTCGACCTCACGAGGATAGATGTTCGACCCGCCCGAGATGATTACGTCTTTGGACCGGTCCTGTAGTGTGACATAGCCATCGTCACTCATGTGGCCCATATCTCCCGTCCAAAGCCAACCATCCCGGATCGTGTCTGCGGTGGCTTGCCGATTGCGCCAGTAGCCTTTCATGACTGTGGGGCCTCGCACGACAATCTCTCCAACCTCACCGGCTGGCAGCGGGGCGCCGTCATCTGCCACGATTTGGACGCCAATGGCAGATTGCGCACGACCTACGGAGTTAAGGCGGGCCCGCCAATCTGCGTGCGTTCGATCCGACACATCTTGACGGGGCAGGGCCGTGATCCCCATAGGACATTCGCCTTGGCCATAGATCTGAACAAACCGCGGACCCATGACCCGTACTGCGTCCAGAATGTCGGCCTCATACATTGGACCCCCGGCATAGACGATGGTGCGCAAGCCATCGCCGGTTTTGCCTTGCATCCGTGCATGTTCCACCAGCCGTCGTACCATTGTCGGCGCAGCAAACATGGAAATCGGACCAGCGCGTTCACCAAGGTTAAGGATCTCGTCCGGAGCAAACCCGCCACTTTCAGGCACGATGTGTCGACACCCCGCTTTGATGTGCATGAAGTTGTACAGTCCCGCGCCGTGGGACATGGGCGCGGCATAGAGGATCGCATCCGTTGGATCGACCTTGTCCACATCTTCGACATAACACGCACACATCGAGTCGATATTCGCGCAGGTGATCATGACACCCTTTGGCTTGCCGGTGGTGCCGCTGGTGTAAAACAACCAAGCTGTATCGTCGGGTTGCATTGTGACCGGCGATAACTGAGAGGACGCACCTTGGAACTCCGGACTGCCCACGGAAAGAACCGGGACGTTCTGCGACAGCGCTTCCGTCAAATCGGCCAGATGAATAGCATCCGTGACCACGAGCCGGGCTTGAGCATCTGAAACGATCCAACTCGTTTCGTTTGGGTGCAATTTAGCGTTCACAGGAACGGCCACTGCGCCGATTGCCCAAATTCCATAAAGCGCGACCAAATACTCCACGCTGTTGGTCATGAAGATGACAACACGGTCGCCGCGTTCTATACCGCGACTGCGCAAAACGTCGGCAAAGCCGCCAGCCCAATGCGCGAAGCCTGCATAATCGGTTACACACGTGACTCCGGTAAACAAACAAGGGCGTTCCGGGGACGTTTGGGCCGTTGCTTCAAGCCATTTGGCAGGGTTCATAGTCAGGTCTCTTGTTGGGGTCCCACGGGGTTAAACCTCACGTACGTCCCATGGGAATTCACAAAGCTTGCGCGCCCCAGTAGCGGTGACGTGGAGCGTTTCGCTCAGTTCGAGCCCCCAATCATCCATCCACATGCCAAGGATCACATGTATTACCGCATTTTCCGGCAACTCGCGTGTTTCTTCCGGGCGAACGCTGAAGGTGTGTTCGCCCCAATCCGGGGAATACCCGCAACCGATCGAATACCCGATCCGGGATTCCTTGCTAAGACCGTATTGAGCCAGAACCGCCTGCCACGCAGCATGTATCTCTGCGCCAGTCGTACCGGGCTTGGCGGCTTCCATGACAGCGGTCATTCCTTCCTGAACGGCGTCTGAGACGTTCTTGCGCTCCCCCGGGAGCGTCCCAATATGCCCGGTGCGCGCCAAGCCCACGTTGTAGCGGCGATGACAGCCCCCAAGTTCGAAGGCCACAGTTTGACCCGACTCGAAGGCTGAATCATCCCAACTTGGGTGGGCGGTTGACGCTTTCTCCCCAGCCAGAAGCAACGGGGGCACAGCCGTCAGATCGCCGCCAATGCCATCTACGCCTCTAATTTGCGCGGCGACGACATCGGCCATCAAATCGGATTGACGCCGTCCTGCCGCAAGACCGGACAAAGCGGTTTCTGCGGCGACCTCGGCAAGGCGGGCAGCGCGTTCCATGATTGCGATTTCGGCCTCTGACTTCACCAAACGACACCAATTCACCAGCAAATCCGCATCTTGCCAATTTGCATCCGGTAACTGCGCCTGAACTGCAGCCAAAGAACGTGGCGAGCCCATATACGCATCGCTTTCATATCCAATACGCGCTGAGGCAAGCCCATGATCGCGCATCCATGCGCCGACCCAGTCTCCGGGATGTACACCGTCCCGCTGTACGAGGTTTTCAGGATAAGCGACGACCTGTTCTTCTGGCAGATAAGTGGTAAACCGCGCAGCCCCGCGATCCATCAAGCGCCCCAGCCAAATCAGATCGCCGTGCTGATCCACCAACAAATATTGCGGCGTATAAAACGACCACGCGTCATAGCCACAGGCCCATGTCACATTAGCAGGCTCACTGATCAGCAATGCATCCAGCCCGCGCTGTTGCATGGACGTCAGAATAGCATTGCGACGGCGGTCATATTCGGCGGCAGTGAAAGCTGCAGGCATATCAGGCTCCTTGATCGTCGGCGCAGTCTTCCCGTCCGCTTGGAAATGGTCAAACAGGAAAGTGCAGGGCGGATTTCTTGACTTGCCCCGAAGAATTGGTACTCTTTTTGGTGCCTGTCATGGAGGCATTCGGTCCGCGAAAAGGGTTCAACCCACCAATAAACGACGTGCATAGCACCTATTTCCTGCCCGATCATGCGGACGCCGGGCTTGTCAGGAAAGAAGGTGACTTATGAGCAATGCTCTTCCTCACAATGCCAATATGGACTGGCTCAAAAAGCATGCCAAGCGACGCTTGGCTGCGCTCCGCAAAGAAGATCCCGACGCCAAACTGACCCAGGTTCACTTCGAAGTGGCTAAGGAATACGGATTTTCCAGTTGGCGTAGTCTGAAGGCCCATATTGAGCAGCACGGCCAATCCGGATCTCGGGAAACAAGCGAAATTGATGGATTTCTTCGCAGCGCTGCAGAAGGCAATCTTCAAGTGGTGAAACAAGCGTTGGAAAACAATCCAGAACTTGTGAATGCGGTGGGCAAACATCCGTTTTGGGGTGGGCAACCACAGGTGCTGCATCTCGCCATCGAGGGCAACCGACAGGACTTGTTCGATGTCTTGCTGGCGGCGGGTGCGGACGTGAACGGGACGAACGCCGGTTATGACAACTGGTCGCCATTGATGCTGGCCTTGTTCAACGGCAAAGATGCGATGGTTCACGTTCTGCGAGATCGTGGTGCGCATATAGGATTGTGCGAAGCATTGTTGTCTGGTGACGACGAAAGGCTGAACGACTACTTGGCTGATCCGGATGTCAGAACCAAGCCTCGACCAAGCGGGTCGATCCTTGGTTTGGCCAGGACCGAATACGCCGTCAATCGATTGTTGAACGAGGGGTTTTCCACGGACGATACCGACCGCTGGGGATCAGATGCATTGGATTCGCTCAGCAGGTTAGGACGACGAGGGCAGCCGCTTGTGCAGGCGTTGGTCGCCAAACGTGGCAAGCTGCGCGGTGTCGATGCGGCCCGGTTTGGCGACAAAGACATGCTGAAAGCCCTCGCGGCGCAGGATGCGTCAGTTCTGACTGATGATTCCGTCTTTATGGCGGCCGTGGATTTCAGGGAAATGGACCTTGTGACCTGGCTGCTTGATCAGGGCGCCAATGTGAACGCGCGTCACGACTTTGGGTCGAATGGGACTGCGTTGCATTCTGCTGCTTGGAGCGGCGATGTCGATCTGATTGAGCTTCTCTTGGAACATGGTGCGAACGCGAACGCGTTGGATGAAGAGTACAAGACGACTCCTCTGATCTGGGCGCAAACTGCGCGTTTTGTTACGAACAACCCGCGCTGCGACGATGCTGCGGAAGTCTTGTCAAAATCTGCACCAGTCTAGTTGGAACGCACAAAACAAAAGAAAGAGGCCGCAGGTCGCGACCTCTTTCCAAAAAATCTAAATGTCCAAACGGATTAGCCGTTGGCTTCACGAATTTTGTCAGCGGCATCCTTGTCGTAGCCGACACCGTTTTCCTCAAACAGCGTGTCGAGTTCGCCAGACAGGGTCATCTCTGTGATGATGTCGCAGCCCCCCACAAATTCGCCTTTGACATAAAGCTGTGGGATCGTGGGCCAGTCTGAGTATTCCTTGATCCCCTGACGAATGTCCTCGTCAGCCAGAACGTTCACATCCGAATAGTCCACGCCCATGTAGTTGAGCACCCCAGCCACGCGGGACGAAAACCCGCATTGCGGCATTTCTTTCGTGCCTTTCATATACAGCACAACATCATTGGCTTTGACGGTTTCGTCGATCTTGGTCTTAGCGTCGCTCATTGGTCAGCGTCTTTCCTGTTATAGGCGCGGTGAAAACGCGCAGCATAAGTTTCGTCATCCGGTATCGGCTCCACATGTGTGGCGGCCAGTCTATCTGCGTGTCCTGACAGCAATCCGCCGCGTCGCACGCTATTGACCCGTTCTAGCGCATCATTGCGCCGGTTCACGCGTTCCACAAGGTCGATATCCAAAGCTTCCATTCCCAAGGGCACATCGCCTCGAACCGAAGGGTCGGGACGGGTCGATGCCAGCGGTTGGCGCGGACCGCGCCGGAAAGGATATGTTAGGATCGACCACAAGGACATCTGGTTAATCCGGCACCTTGGTGGTCAGCGCTAAAGCATGCAGTTCGCCACTGGGACCATCCATTTTGCCCTTTAATGCCGCGTAGACAGAGCGTTGCTGCTGTACGCGGTTTTTACCGCGAAAACTTTCGTCAACGACAACAGCCGACATATGCACTCCATCGTCGCCCGCAACAGTAATATCCGCGTCTGGAAAGGCGCTTCGGATAAGGTCTTCGATTTCCTGCGCTTGCATGGGCATATGGGTCGGCTCCGGCACTTGGGTCAGTGATCGTTGCACCAGATGTAGGGTGCTCGTTCTATTGGTGCAAGCAATTGACAGTGCCTCCCCCCTTGAATTGAGCGGCAGGGCGGAACACTGTTGGTATATGACGAATATGCAAACTCTCATTGATCGTGCGCCGGAACAGGCGTTGGAATGGCACCGCGCCGGACGCGATGTGGCACTGGCAACCGTTGTCGAAACCTGGGGCAGTGCACCGCGCCGTGTCGGGGCGCAGTTGGTGATTGCCGCAGATGGCGAGATGCAGGGCTCTGTATCTGGCGGATGTGTGGAAGGCGCCGTCATGGCCGAAGCGCTTGATGCGATTGAGGACGGCCAGCCGCGCGTTCTGGAATATGGTGTCAGCGATGGCGATGCGTTTGCGGTTGGGCTCGCATGTGGTGGCAAGATCCGTGTCTTGGTGGAACCCGTGGCCGAAACGGCCTTGCCCTTGAATGTGCTGGAGGACCTCGTGGCGGCGAGAACAGCAAGAGAACCAGTCGCCTACTGTCGACGTTTGTCGGGCGGCGCGGGAACGCTCGAACGTCCGCCTGCATACGAAACACGCTTCCGCATGGATCGCTCCGGAGTGGAAGAAGATGGCGAGACCTTTGTGGCCATCCACAATCCACCGCTGCGCCTGGCCGTGGTTGGGGCTGTTCATATCGCGCAAGCCTTGGTGCCGATGGCGCGAATTGCTGGGTTCGATCCCGTCGTGATTGACCCGCGCGGCGCCTTTGGCTCTGAGGCGCGGTTTCCCGGTGAGACCATCCTTGAGGACTGGCCGGATGAGGCTTTGGCTGCATTCAAGCCAGATACCCGGACCGCCTTGGTCCTTTTGACCCATGATCCGAAACTCGATGATCCGGCTTTGCACATTGCTCTGAAGTCAGAGTGTTTTTACATTGGCGCGTTGGGATCAAAACGCACGCATGCGTCCCGTGTCGCGCGTCTGCAAGAGGCTGGATTTTCGGAAACCGCCATTGCGCGCATACATGGCCCAGTGGGTCTGGATATTGGGGCCGCGAGCCCTTCCGAAATAGCCGTGTCGATCTTGGCCGAGATGCTTCACGTGCTGAGGAAAGGCGCATGAAGTTCGGCCCCGTGCCCTTGTCCGAGGCAACGGGTGCGATCCTCGCGCATGCGGAAGAAGCACTGGAGGCGGAGGGAGACAGCAAGACATACCTCATCCGCAAAGGCACCGTTTTGGAAGCTCCGCATATCGCGGCGCTGATGCGCACTGGTTTGGACAGCGTTGTGGCCGCACGGCTTGAACCGGGCGATGTTCATGAAGATGCCGCCGCAACAGCCTTGGCCGATGCCATCATGGGACAGGAATCCGGGCTGTTGGCAGGCGGGGGCAGTACCGGACGGGTCAACTTGCGCGCAAGTAGTGCAGGAATTGTCGAAATGGATGTGGACGCGATTCACGCAGTCAACCGCGTGGACCCGGGCATCACGGTCGCAACTGTCCCCAACCTGCACCGTCTCGACAAGCGGGGTTTGGCGGCGACGATCAAGATTATCCCGTATGCGGTCTCTGGCGCGGCTTTGAAGGCGGCATGCGACCTTGGGAGCGCTTCGATGCGCTTGCGACAGCCGAAAATTGCAACTGCGACGTTGATCGAAACCCGTGTCGGGCAGCAAAAACTGTCCTTAAAGGGACGTCAGGCGATCAAATCCCGCATGTCTCAGTTGAATGTTCAGGTGTCGGACCGTGTGGTTGTGCCTCACACTGCATCAGATGTGGCCAAAGCCTTGCGTGCAGCTCCAGGAGAGTTGTTGATGATCCTGACCGGGTCCGCAACGTCGGATCTTCGCGATACTGCGCCGGCTTCTGTGGAATTGGCGGGTGGGCAGGTGCATCACTATGGAATGCCAGTCGACCCCGGCAACTTGTTGTTTTTGGGACAGTTGGACAATCGCTGGGTTGTGGGGCTGCCCGGTTGCGCCAGATCTCCGGCGCTCAATGGTGCGGATTGGGTGCTCGAACGTGTGATTTGCGGTCTGGACGTGACGCCCTCGGACATCGCTGCAATGGGCGTTGGTGGCTTGTTGAAAGAAATTCCATCCCGCCCCGTTCGGCGACGCGATGTGGAACATACGACTTAAGGCCACGTCCTTGGCGGGAAAAACCGGTTCCCAAGTTGCAGCCCCCATGCTTAACTCTCTTCAAGAAGGCAAAATATGTCGAACAGGGAGGTTACTGTTTTGCGGATTTCGATGGAAGTGAATGGTCGTGCAGTGTCTGGTGCTGCGGAGGGTCGGACGTTAT
>CAZDXI010000050.1:0-13705 GCA_964509095.1 uncultured Rhodobacterales bacterium | reverse complement strand
GCGCTGATCTTGCCGAACTGCCAGATGGTGTGTGGGAGGCGACAGACTACCTCGATAATGATGGCATCACGGATGAGGCACTGCCCATACGGGTCAGTCTGGAAATCTCAGGTGACCGGATGGTGCTCGACTTCTCGGGAACGGCTCCGGCCACGGCTGGTCCGGTCAACATCGCTCTGCCGACTGCAGTTGCAACCGCCTATGTCGCGATCAAACATATCTTTCCCGGATTGCCTGCCAATGCCGGTGTCATGCGGCCCATCGATGTGCGTGGCCCTGACAAGTCTCTTTTGTCGGCCGAGTTTCCCGCGCCGGTTGGCGGCTATACCGAAACCATCCTGCGCATGATCGACGTGATCTTTTCGGCGATGGCGCAAGCAGCATCCGACCGCGTGGTGGCCAACGCTTATGGTACGATCAACGCGCTGTCCATCGCGGGTAAACGCGCAAACGGAAGTCCTTGGGTCATGTTCTCTTTTTATGGGGGAGGCCATGGTGGCTCGCCCGAAGGAGACGGTCTCAACCATGGCAATGCGCCTATTTCGACTGCAACGATCCCGCCATTGGAAATCCTTGAAGCGGCGTATCCCGTGATGTTCCGCGAATGGGCTTTACGTCCTGACAGCGCAGGCGCAGGTCAATTCCGTGGTGGTCTTGGTGCCGTTTATGAGATTGAAGTTCTTGAAGAAAACGCCACAGCCTTCTTGTTCGGAGAACGAGGTCGTTACGCCCCGCAAGGCGTTGCAGGCGGTGATCCGGCGGCGCTGAACGCGTTCCAATATCAACAAGAGGACGGTTGGCACACGCCGCCGCTTGCGTCCAAAATGTTGGGTATGAAACTGGTGCGCGGCCAGTCTGTCCGTCTCGAAACTCCGGGTGGAGGCGGCTATGGTCCATCGGAGGATCGTACGCCAGAGGCCATCGCGCGAGACGTGGCTCAAGGGTATGTTTCACCCGATCACGCGACCAAAACATACGGTGCCGCATGGCGCGAGGTGACCTCATGACCAGAATGGCAGGGGTCGATGTCGGTGGAACTTTCACTGACGTGTTCGTGTTGGACGGGGCCACCGGTCGGGCTGAGGTCGCGAAAGTCCCCACCACACGTCCTGATCAGTCTGGCGGGTTCTTGTCCGGAATAAACGCCCTCGTTCCCGATCTTTCTGACCTCGCAGCCGTTGTGCATGGCACCACTGCAGGTACAAACGCCTTACTGGAACGCAAGGGTGCTCAGATCGGAGTCATCACTACACAAGGTCTGCGTGACGTGCTGGAAATGCGTCGCCGGGATCGTCCGCGCACATGGGGGCTTCGGGGCAACTTTGACCCCATCGCCGCGCGGGACATGCGCATAGAAGTGCCCGAACGTACGCTGGCGGATGGTACGATCCGCACGCCCGTTGACCTTTCTGCTGTAAGCCTAGCCGCGCAGGATCTGATGGATCGGGGGTGCGCCGCCATCGCTGTGCTGTTTGCGAATGCATATGCCAATGCCGAAAACGAAGCCCGTGCTGTTGAGGTCATCCGGGACCTTTGGCCCAACCCACACGTCGCCGCCAGCCATGAGATCCTGCCTGAAATCCGTGAGTTCGAACGGTTCTCGACCACCGCTCTTAATGCCTATCTCCAGCCAGAGGTCGCCGGCTACATCGACCGCCTGTCCGATGCTCTGCAATCTGGTGGCTTTGCCGGTGAATTCCTGATCGTGCAATCCAACGGGGGTGTCATGGGTGTCGATACGGCTTGCCGTTTGCCTGTGCGCACCGCGCTGTCTGGTCCCGCCGCCGGGGTCATCGCCGCAGGTTACATCGCGTCTGAATCCGGATTTCCCAATGTCGTCACTGGCGATGTGGGGGGCACCAGCTTTGACGTCTCCCTGATCTCGGGCGGGGACACGATGCTGTCCGCTCAGACCAGTATCGATTTCGGTATGGTGATCCGAGCACCCATGATCGAAATCCAGACCATTGGTGCGGGCGGTGGCTCCATCGCTTGGGTGGACAAGGGCGGTTTGCTCAATATCGGTCCCGAAAGCGCGGGTTCTGATCCCGGTCCGGTCGCCTATGGTCGGGGCAACACGCGCCCTACGGTGACGGACGCGAATGTCGTTCTGGGCCGCATTGACCCGGACAATCCAATCGGTGGCGTTCTGGATCGTTTGGACGTGGACGCCGCGCGAGCCGCCATCGATGCCCATGTGGGAGTGCCGCTGAATCTGACCACTGAAGCCGCCGCCGAAGCCATCCTGACAGTCGCGAACTCTCGTATGGCGGGCGCGATCCGGCTTGTGTCGGTTGAGCGTGGCTTTGACCCAAAGAGTTTCGCCTACATGCCCTTCGGTGGCGGCGGAGCGCTGCATGCCTGTGCCTTGATGCAAGACGTGGGCCTCGCCAGTGCTTTGGTGCCGCGCTATCCCGGTGTGACCTCTGCCATGGGCTGTGTGATCGCGGACATGCGGTACGATTTCGTGCAAACGGTGAACCAGTTGCTGGATCAAGTAGACCCGAACGCCCTATGTGCTCTGATGCAAAGCCAATGCGATCAAGGCATGGCACTTCTGGACGCCGCGCAGTCCGATTTCGCCGCGCGGGACGTCCATGTGGAACTCGATATGGCCTATGTTGGCCAAACTCATACAGTGGCAGTGCCTTTATCGATCCGCGTGGACAAAGGCCGCATCGCGCCACTCACTATTGAGGACATCTCGGACGCTTTCGACAGTGCATATCACCGTACCTTCGGGCGTTTACTGGACACCGGGGTTCGCCGCGTGATGAACCTGCGCACAGCCGTTACAGGACGCCGGCCCAAGTTTGATTTGTCCGCCTTTGCACCGCCCTCCACCCCGGTTGAGGCGGCCCATCAGGGCCGACGAAAGGTCCATTTTGGCAATAATTGGCATGACGCGGACATCTACACCCGCCTCGACTTGCCCGAAGGGGCTACGATCTCGGGTCCGGCCATTCTGGAACAACCTGACACAACCATCTTGATCGAACCCGGGTTTTCGGGCCGGGTCGACGGCTATGGCAACGTGATCCTGTCACGGGAGGCCAGCACATGACGCAGTTCGATCCAACCCGCACAGCTCTCCTGACCATTGATCTGCAAAACGACTTCCTGCATCCCGACGGCGCCTATGGTCGCGCCGGGCAATCCGCCCCGTTCATCGCGGCTCTGCCGGCGCTCATCGCGCCCCTATCGCGCGCGCTTCGCAAGGCGGGTGGCACCTATATCTCTGCCCAATTCACGCTGGTCCCTGGCCCGGGTGGTGCGCCCTTGATCGCACCGCACCTCAAGCAATTGCGTCCCTTCCTGACGACCGGAGACTTCGCGCCCGGCAGTTTCGGTCATAGCCTTGTCGACGCATTGGCACCCGCCGATTACACGGTTGAAAAGGTCGCCTATTCCGCCTTCTACCAGACCCGTCTGGAATACATCCTACGCGCGCTCGACATCGACACGCTGATTGTCGGCGGGATCGTGACCAATGGCGGTGTCGCCTCCACCCTGCGCGATGCACACCTGCGCAATATCCACACGTACATGCTCACCGATGGCTGCGCGGCCTTCAAACAGGACGTGCACGACGCCACGCTGACCTCCCTTGGGACGGTCACGCAGCAAGTCACATGTGCCGAGGCACTTGCCTTGATTGAGGGTGCAACATGACTCTGCGTGCGCGTCTGACCGAAGACAAAATCCTGCTCACTCCCGGTGTTCATGATGCGCTCAGCGCGGCCATCGCGGAACAAGCCGGGTTTGAAGCGCTCTACCTGTCTGGCGCGGCTGTTGCCTATACCCGTTTGGGCCGGCCAGACATTGGCCTGACGACCATGTCCGAAATGGCAGACACGCTGGCACTGATCCGCGACCGTGTGAACCTGCCGATCATTATTGATGCAGATAACGGCTTTGGAAACGCCCTGAACGCCGAACGCACCATGCGGGCCTATGAGCGCGCGGGCGCTTCCGCGCTGCAGGTGGAGGACCAATCCTACCCCAAGCGCTGCGGGCATCTGGCCGATAAGTCCCTGATCCCCGCATCTGAAATGGTCGGGAAAATCCGTGCCATGGCGGAGGCCCGTACCAATTCTGACACCCTGATCATCGCGCGCACAGACGCCATCGCTGTCGAAGGGATCGACGCGGCCATAGACCGCGCGGAACTCTATGTCACCGCAGGTGCGGACGTGCTCTTCATCGAAGCGCCGCGCACGAGCGACGAACTTGACCGCATCGCACAGACCTTCAAGGGCCGGATCCCGCTGCTGGCCAATATGGTCGAAGGGGGTGCGACACCGATCACCTCAGCCACGGCATTGGAAGACAAAGGCTTTTCTATCGTGATCTTCCCCGGCGGCATCGTCCGGGCGCTGGCGAAAACCGCGCAGGATTACTACCGTTCGCTCGCTGAACATGGCTCCAACGCGCCGTTTGCAGACCGGATGCACGACTTCAACGGTCTGAACGACGTAATTGGCACGCCAGACATGCTCGCGCGCGGCAAGGCCTTTGATGGCTGACATCCGCGCCACCCCACCCGAGTTCCCGGTTCACATCCCGACGCTGATCGTCGGAGCCGGGGCCGGGGGACTGGTCGCCGCGCTCAGCGCACATGACGCACGCCAGCAGGTGCTTGTGCTGGAAGCCGACGCGCTCCCGTCCGGGTCCACCGCTTTGTCTGCTGGCCTGATCCCCGCGGCAGGCACAGCCATCCAGCGCGCCTTAGGGATCACCGACACGCCAGAACAATTCGCAGCCGATATTCAGGCCAAAGCGAAGGGAGAAAATGACCTCGCGTTGGTACGCCTGCTCACCGACAACGCGGGTGAGGCAATTGATTGGCTTGCGACCCGGCATGGCTTGCCGTTCTCGGTCGTCGATGATTTCGACTATCCCGGGCATTCCGCGCGGCGGATGCATGGTCTGCCGACCAGGGCCGGGCGAGAGCTGATGGATGGTCTCATCGCTGCGTGCGAAGCACAAGGCATTGATATTGTGTGCAATGCGCGCGTCTCCACCCTGTTCACCAACGGCGAGGAAATCACCGGCATCGCGCTTCACCGCCCCGATGGCACCGAAGACCAAATTGGCTGCGATCGTCTGATCCTTGCCTGCAATGGCTTTGGCGGCAATCGGGCGCACGTCACCACCCATATGCCCGACATCGCCGACGCACATTGGTTCGGGCATGATGGCAACAGGGGTGAGGCTCTGGACTGGGGCGCAGCAATGGGTGCTCAAACCCGGCATCTGGGCGCGTATCAGGGCCACGGCAACGTCGCGCACCCCCAAGGCATTCTGATCACATGGGCAGTGATTACAGAAGGTGGTGTGCAGGTAAACCGCGATGGCAATCGCTTCTGGGATGAATCCCAAGGCTATTCCGAAGCGGCCCGCGCGGTGCTCGCCCAGCCAGATGGCGTGGCCTTCGCCATTTTCGACGCGCGTATCGCAGGCATCGCGCGGCAGTTCGCGGATTTTCAGCAAGCCGAAAAGATCGGGGCCATTCGCAGCGCCGACACGTTGGAAGATCTTGCACAGATGCTCGACATCCCCGCCGATGCGTTGGTGCGCTCGGTCACAGAACGCCCAAACCCGGATGCCTTCGGGCGCACCTTCTCCGGCCCGCCTTTGCAAGCCCCCTTCTGCGGAGTGAAAGTTACCGGAGCCTTGTTTCACACCCAAGGCGGTTTGGTCATCGATGCCAACGCCCGCGTTTTGCGAGGCGACGGGCGCACGTTCCGATCTCTCTATGCTGTGGGTGGTGCGGCGTGCGGAGTATCAGGATCAGGGGACAGCGGGTATCTGTCGGGCAACGGGTTGCTGTCGGCCGTGGTGTTGGGACGGATTGCCGGGCGGGCGGGAGATTAGTCTTCGAACAGAGGCATCTGACGGACGTTCTCCATCAAAGCCAGAAACCCGGCGACTTGATGGCGGGCCGTGATCTCTCCTTTTTCGGCGGTGGCCAGATGCGCCTCACCTGCCACACCCGCCGGATTGATGTCTGAAGCGATCCAGCCATAAGACGCGCGGCCCGTGGGTGGGATCAGCGTTTTTTCTGCAGAAGAGGCAAAATCCGCCGCCTTGGACATGTCCACTGAGTCTGGTCGGAACGCCAACATCAGTGAGGTTTCCCAATCGCCGCCGTGGATCCCAAAGACCTGTTCGCGCGGTGAATATGTATCGCCCGGTTCGTCAAAATCCCCCCAGCCGCAGGTGACCGCCAGCATCTTATGAGCAATGCGAAGCTCGCGCGACAGGATCGAAATCAGGTCCAGATTGCCGCCGTGAGAATTCACGATCACCAGTTTTTTCACTCCTGCTCGGGCGACGGAGGCCCCGATCTCTCCCCATGCAGTCAGCGCCGTTGTCGCGCTCAGCGTCAGCGTGCCCTTTGCCCAAAGATGTTCGTTCGACTTGCCCACCGTCTGGATTGGCAGCACGCGCAGGTCGATTGCCTCGGGACAGGTGTCGAACATCCGCGCCAGCATCCCTTCGGCGATGATCGTATCGGTGCCCAGCGGAAGGTGCGGGCCGTGCTGTTCTACGGCCGCGACGGGCAGAACCGCGATGGTTTCCATCGGATCCACAGTGTTAAAGTCTGACGCCTTCAAATCGGCCCACCAGCGCGCGCTCATACCCGGCCCAACCTTTTGTCTTCCTTGATCAAATCCGGGTCTCGGTCCTCCGGCAGACCATAACCGCCACCACCGGGTGTGCGTACCCGCACGCGATCTCCGGCCTGCAAGGGGATGTCCTGTTCCTTGGACAGGTGTTCTGGCGTGTAGCTGTGTCCGCCCCGGATCACCTCAACCTCGTTCACGGTGCCGTCTTCACCGCCCAAAGCGCCTTGTGGGCCGAACCGTCCGTGATCCATCACGAAACTCGCCCGCGCAGTCCCACGCCGGAGTTCCAGTTCATAGTCCAGACCTAAGCCGCCACGATGTTGTCCCGCACCTCCGGATCCTTCGCGCAGCGCATAACGGTGATAGAGCACTGGGAAATTCTGCTCCATGATCTCCACCGGCGGGGCCTTGGAAATGCCGATGGTGGAACAGCCATTGGCCAGCCCATCGTGATCCGCATTGCCGCCATAGCCGCCGCCGGAGAGTTGATACATCACGAAATCCTGTCCTGTGGCTGGGTCATGCCCCCCAAGTGCGAAGTTGCCCGACGTGCCCGCAGGGGCGGCAGTCACGCGATGGGGCAGGGGCTCGACGAGGGCCGCGAACACGGCTTCGGCGATGCGTTGGCTGACTTCGGCAGCGCAGCCCGACACCGGGCGCGGATAATGGGCATCAAGGAATGTTCCTTCAGGGCGGATCACCTCCAGCGGCTCAAACGCGCCCGAGCTGATTGGCACTTCAGGAAAGATGTGCCGCATGGCGAGGTAGACAGACGACAGCGTCGTCGCCAAAACCGAATTCATCGGCCCCAAACAGGGCGGGGAGGATCCGGCGAAGTCAAACCGGAGATGTCCTGGCGTTTTGTCGATCTTCAGCTGGATGGCCAGCGGTTCGTTCACCACCCCGTCGCTATCCACCCACGCGGTCGATGTGTAGGTCCCGTCCGGAATTTCATCAATCAGGCTGCTCATCTGCGCTGATGCGCGTGCGCGCAATTCCGCGACAGCCTCGCGCACGACTTCGTCTCCGTATCGGTCCAGCAGAGCGTGCAGGCGATCCTCGCCCACTTGCAAGGCGGCGGCCTGTGCTTTCACGTCACCAATACGCTGATCCGCGACGCGGATGTTGGAGCAGATGATCGCGTAAATCTCCGGGTCCAGCACACCTTCTTTAAACAATCGCACCGGGGGCAAGCGCAGCCCTTCTTGTTCCACGGCCGTGGCCCCCCCTAAAACCCCCCCCGGCCCCCCGCCCCCGGTAACGGCCCGGGCCCGGGGGTGGGCCGGCCGCCAGAAAAACGAGCCGTTGCGGTAAAACGGTCGGGCAAAGCGCACATCCATCAGATGCGTGCCGCCGAGATAGGGGTCATTCACGATATAGACGTCGCCCGGCTTCGGGGCCGGGGTCACCCCTGCGGCGATGCGTTCGATCAGCACACGGGTGGAATACTGCATGGTCCCGACAAACACCGGCAACCCGCCCGCACCTTGGGCGATCAGCGCACCGTCCTCAGCCGCGTATATCCCGTCCGAGCGGTCATTCGCCTCGGCTATCACCGGGGAGAACGCCGCGCGGGAAAAGGACAGGTCCATCTCATCGCAGACCTGCTGTAGCCCGGCCTGAATGACAGACAAAGTGATGGGATCAATCATGTCGCGCCCTCCACATGGATCACAAGGTTGCCGTCGGCGATGCCGGTCACTCGGTCGCCCGGCGGGATAAGGATCGTGGTGTCTGCCTGTTCGATAATCGCGGGACCTTGCAGGGTCACGTCCTCGGGCAGATGGTCGCGCCAATAGATCGGTGTATCCTGCGCTGCCCCATCAAACCACACTTGGCGATGTCCCGTCGGGCGGGATTGATCCCGCCGCCCGCCCGGATCAATCAGCCGCGTTAAATCCACCGGATCGCATACTCCGATGATGGAGGTATTCACGGTCACGATGCGCGCATTGATCTCGGCCAACTCCACTCGGAACCGCTCCCAATAGACCGCCTCAAACCGGGCGCGCAGATCCGCACGCTCGGGCGTTGGATCGGGCAGCGGCACGCGCACCACATGGCTTTGACCCACGAATTGCATATCGACACTGAAGTTGCGCTGCACGTCGCGCACCCGCACGTTTTCCTGTGCCAAAGCGTTCTCACCCGCCGCGATATGGTCGGCAAACACCTGTGCGACCAAGTCCATATCGCAGGAGTCGAGCGGTTGGTTCACCGTTTGCACATAGTCATGGCGCAGGTCCGCCACCACGCACCCAAGTGCATTGGTCAGCCCGGGGCGCGCAGGTACCAGGACCCGAGGCACGCCGAGTTCGCGCGCCAGGGCTGCGGCGTGTAACGGTCCCGCCCCGCCAAAGGCAAACAGTGCGAAATCGCGGGGATCGGCCCCAAGGGACAGGGACACCATGCGGATCGCACCCGCCATTTTGGCGTTGGCCATGCGGATCACGGCCTCTGCTGCGCCCATCGCATCCACGCCCAAGGGCGCGCCCAAACGTTTGACAAAGACGTCAGCAATATCGTCCAACGACACGCCGCCAGCCACGGCGTTCAACCGTCCCGGATCAAGCCGCCCGAGCAACATGTTGGCATCTGAAATCGTGGGTTCCTCGCCGCCTTTCCCATAGCAGATCGGCCCCGGATCAGCGCCCGCGCTGTGGGGGCCGACTTCCAGCAGTCCAGCGGCGTTGACCCGCGCAATCGAACCACCCCCCGCACCAACCGTGCGTACGTCCACCATCGGGACATGGATGGGCATGGCGTATTCGACTTCGATCTCGTTGCTCACAGGTGGCACGCCGCCCCGGATAAGCGCCACATCGGTGGAGGTCCCGCCCATGTCATAGGTCAGAAGGTTGTCGAACCCCGCGCGCCGCCCGGTATAGGCCGCCGCCATCACGCCGGAGGCCGGGCCGGACATGACCGTCTTTGCCGCCTCTTTCGCCACCAGTCGGGACGACACCATACCGCCATTGCCGTTCATCACCAGCACGTCGCCCGCATAGCCTTTGCCGCTGAGTTCATCGCGCAAGCGGCCCACATACCGCTCCAGCAAGGGCTGAACGGATGCATTCACCGCCGCCGTCACGCCCCGTTCAAACTCTCTCGTTTCCGACAGCAGAGCGTGGCCCAACGTGATGTAGTCATTCGGCCAAAGCTCCCTCGCAATCTCGGCGGCGCGCAGCTCATGAGCGGGGTTGGCATAGGCGTGCAGGAAGTGGATTACCAATGCCTCGCAGCCCTGATCCAGCAGCGTCTGCACCGCATGGCGTACGGCATCTTCGTCCAGCAGCGTCACGACTTCGCCTTGTGCATCCATGCGCTCGGGCACCTCACAGCGCAGATCGCGCGGTATGACGGGGTGGAATTGTCCGGTCATGCCATAGGCTTGCGGCCTTGTGCGTCGCCCAAGTTCCAGCACGTCGCGGAAGCCTTGGGTCGTGATCAGCCCGGTGCGTGACAGCTTGCGCTCCAGCACCGCGTTGGTGGTTGTCGTGGTGCCATGCACGATCAGGTCAATTTGTGGCAGGTTCACATCTGCATCGCTTAGCGCGGCCAACACACCAAACGCCTGATTGTCCAATGTTGTCGGGGTCTTTGCGATGCGGATCGCGCCAGAAGGCTCCACCATCACCAGATCGGTGAAAGTGCCGCCCACATCCACGCCGATGATGCCACTGCTCACGTCTGCTCCCCCGATCACTTGTATACATGTAAACGGGCGGGCGTGGGGCTAGTCAACCTTGATCACGGCTTCCGCGACCACTGGTACGTCGTCCACAACATAGGCGCGGTGATCATTGGTGTTGAGCGTCACTCGCACAGCGTGTTCTCCGGGAGGCAGCGCACCAATATGAGCAGTGGGGCCATAGAGCCTCCCGAGCTTCATTCCGCCCACATAAATATGCCCGTGTCCCATGCCCGGCACGTGGTAGAGCCCGACAAGATCCTCGGACCATGTGAACTCCTCCGCTGCGATCTCCACCCGCCATCCATCACCCTCTGGATGGACGTGCAGGGCGATTTGTGGGGCAGGTTCGCCATCCCCGACAATGCAGATATCACCAAGGCCAAACAGACCAACTTCCTCCGCGCCTCCCTGTTTGGTGGGATCGGACAGGCGGGCTTTGAGGTTCACCTCTCCGGCGTGTTCGAACGTCAGGGTCAACGGGACAAGGGTGCCGTCTTCCAACCCTTGCGCATCCAGTCGGATATGTGCGGAATCCGCCGCGAGCGCGACCGATCCTTGTGGGACGGGCAAGCGCCCCGCCTGTGCGGGGTCATAGAGGGTCGCGTTTCCTGTTGGTGACGACACAGCCACAAGCCGGTCGGGCGTGCCAGTGTTTTCCAGCCGGGCAAACCCGGCAAGGCTGCCATCCTCCAGCGGGGTCAGCACCGCATCACTCACCAGAATATGGGCCGCGCGCGGCGAAAGGGTCGACCAGGCCGCAATTGCAGCGGCCAGAAGCACGGCCAGAACGATGCCCGCTTTCAAATCCCCAATCCTTTCGCCAAACTTGCGCCATGAGGGTGAGCCAACAGATCACATGCGTCAAGCTGAGCGCGGTCATAACTGCGTGTTTGGCGCTGCCCGCGCGGGCACATGTTTCCGAACAAGGCATCGTGCTGCTGTTGCCGACAGGCTTTTACACGGTGGGCGGAGTTCTCGCGGTGGCCCTGACAGTGCTGGCGCTGTTTGCCGTACCGGGCGCTGTGGTGCGTCGCAGTTTTGCGTGGCGCGCGTTACCGGAACGATCGTTCGAGACAGGGCGCATGGTGACCAGCCTTTGCTCCCTCGTGATTTTGGGGTTCATGATCTGGCTTGGGCTGACCGGATCGCGAGACCCGCTGAGCAACCTGATGCCGTTGATGTTCTGGACGGTCGGCTGGGTGGCTTTGGTCAGCCTGTCCGGGGTTCTGGGGAACCTGTGGCTCTGGCTGAATCCATGGACGGGGCTTTATCGGTTGATTGGGTCTCCTGCGCCGCTGGGGCGTTTGCCGAATTTTGGGCTTTGGCCCGCGCTTGTATTACTGGTTGGCTTCTGGGCCTTTGTGCTAGCAGATATTGCACCAGATGATCCGACGCGGCTGGCGCGATTTGTGGCGATGTATTGGGCTGTGACCTTTGCAGGGCTTGTCGTGTTTGGGCCACGCTGGTTGCAATCCTGTGAGTTGGGACATGCCATTTTTGCGGCCTATGGCGCACTGGCCCCTTGGCATTGGGGCAAGGGGGTTGGCGGTCCGGGTTGGCAGATCGTGACGCGACACTGGCCCACCGGAGCGGGCGTGTTTGCTATCGCAATGCTGGGTGCTGGCAGTTTTGACGGGATCAACGAGACTTTCTGGTGGCTGGGCCAGATTGGGGTGAATCCTTTGGAGTTTCCGGGCCGCTCTGCTGTCGTTGTGCCGACCCTGCTTGGTTTACTGGGGATGGTTGCAGCTTTGGTCGTGGTCTTTGCTATGACGGTGCGACTGGGGATTGCGATTGCGGGCAGCGATGTTGCCTTTGGTCGCGCTTTTGGGGTGTTGGCGCTCAGCTTGCTGCCGATTGCGCTGGTCTATCATGCGGCGCACTATTTGACGTCGTTTCTGGTGAGCATCCAATACACTGTCGCTGCGGTGAGCGATCCGTTTGCACGCGGGGATGACTGGCTGGGTATAGAGCCCTTTCGCGTGACAACCGGGTTTTTCAATACCGTGGCCACCGTGCAGTTGATCTGGTTCAGCCAAGCGGGCCTCGTGGTGCTGGGGCATGTGTGGTCCGTGCTGCTGGCGCACCGTTTGGCGCTGGATCTGTTTGGAGCGGAGCGTCGCGCGGCTTTGGCAACTCTGCCGCTGTCGGTTTTCATGATTGGCTATACTTGGCTGGGATTGTGGTTGCTGGCTGCCCCGAGAGGGGCATGAAGCGGGCTGCTCACCGCCCCTGATGGGGCGTTTCGCCAGTTTGTTCTGGACAAGTAGGACCAAACGAGACGACCATTGCGTCCAAAGAACATGGGAGATGTGAAATGACCAAGCTGTGGAAACCGAGCCGCCGGACTGTCCTGCAAAGCGCTGCGGCGGGCAGTGTATTGGGCGCGTCACCGCTTTTGGGGCGGTTTGCGGATGCGCAAAGCAGTGCGCCGATCCGGATCGGATTTCAGCAGCACTCCACCGGGATCGGTGCAGCGTATGGGCGCTGGTACGGACGCGTCACCGAAGCCGCAGTGGCCAAGATCAACGCGGAAGGCGGCGTTAAAGGTCGCCCGATCGAGATTGTCGCCGAAGATGACGGCACGGACCCCAAGCGGGGCGCGGAAGTGGTCGAGAAATTCGTCAACCAGCACGGATGTGATGTGGCGTTCGGGACGCTGTTTTCGCATGTCGTGTATGGCTCTGCCCCCGCAGCGGGTGAACTGAAAATGCCCTATTTCGTGGTGTCTGAAGGGCATCACGTAGCCAGTGGAGCACTGAACCGCTATACGATGCAGCCCGGTATCACGGATGTGAAATCTCAGGTGCAGGCGATGGCGCCGTATGTGGCAGAGAACCTTGGCAAAAAGGTTACGATGATCTTCCCGGATTTCGCGTTTGGGCACGATCACCGGGATTTCTTTACCGCTGCGATCCAAGCGCAGGGCGGCGAGGTGCTGGAGCACATCGCGATCCCGCCGACGGAGACGTCGTTCACCAAGTATTTCCCGAAGATCCCCCGCGATACCGAGGTTATCTATCATGTAATGGTGGGCCCCGCAGTGCTGACCTTCGTCAAAGAGATGGGGGAGTTCTTTGGCCCCAACGCTCCGGCGATTTTCGGGTTCATTGATTCACTGGAAGCGGTGGATATTGGCTCTCCGGGGCTGGAGTTTCTTGAGGGGACGTATTTCTGGGAAGGCATGCCGAGATACGCACAAGCCGACCAGAGTGCACATGACAAGGCGTACCGAGACGCGGTCGGTGTGGACGCAAATGGCGCGTCGGTGTCCGATCCCAAGGACGTGTCGACCTATGCGCATATGTTTGGCTGTTGGGAGACACTGCACGTGATCTGTGAAGGCATGGCCGCGGCGGACTACAAGGGACCACAGGAT
>CAZDXI010000049.1:6262-13876 GCA_964509095.1 uncultured Rhodobacterales bacterium | reverse complement strand
GCCCCGGACCATCCGGGTGCCGAACCGTCTGGTCAAAGCCACCACAGCCGCCAACCCCAAGGCCGAGGACGGCAATCCCAACCATATTGGCGCGCCGATGCCGGGTGTTGTGGCCTCTGTTGCAGCGACAGCAGGCACAAAGGTCAAGGAAGGCGATCTGCTGCTGACAATTGAAGCGATGAAGATGGAAACCGGCATCCACGCCGAACGTGACGCAACGGTGAAAGCCGTACATGTGAATGCCGCCGCGCAGATCGACGCCAAGGATTTGCTCGTCGAGTTGGAATAGCCAGTCGCCCTTAACAAAGGACCCGCGTAATGTTTCGAGCTTTCTGCGCTTCTTTGGCCCTCTTGGGCCTCGTCGCCTGCACTGACACGTCGCGCCCGGAACGCATCGAGGTCGGCCCAGGCGTGACGGGTTACAGCCCCGTGGACAACCGAATGAACTCAGCAATCGCATCGGCGCGCGTAACTTTGCCCAAGGCGTTATCGGTTGCATCCACCGGGTCGAACAGCTTCTCTTCCGGCTTGTTTCTGAAGGTAGACTTTCCGTCCGAAAGCGGCGCAGAAGTCATCTGGGTACGGGATATCTCCCGTGCGGGATCGGGCCAGTTTTCAGGAAAGCTCGACAATGAACCATTTGGCTTGCCCGGCAAACGGCTTGGATCATCTGTACGGTTCGCAGAGACCGCAATTTCGGATTGGGCCTTGCCTGCAGGTGACGGCAAAGCGTGGGGCAATTACACGACTCGTGTGATTGCAAAAGACAGTTCCCCAGACCGTCGTCGCGCGTTGATGTCCACTCTGACAAGCAAACCTACGCCAGCGGATTGGTAATCCTCCTTACGCCGCGCACGACTGGAGCCGTCAATGACACTGTCCATAACCCCAATTTATGCGGCCTTGATCGCGGCTTTGTACCTATTCCTCAGCGCGCGGGTCATTACGTATCGGCGTGGTCATCGCGTCAACTTGGGAGATGAAGGTGACTCAAAACTGCTGCGTCGAGTACGTGCGCACGCCAATTGTGCCGAGTACGCGCCTTTTGCTCTGGTCCTACTGCTGTTGATCGAACTTCAGGGCGCTCCGAGCGTGGCGTTGCATGTATTGGGCTTGTCACTTCTGGTGGGCCGCTTGATGCATGGGATCGGATTGTCGCTGCGCCGTCAGAACTTCACCTTGAGAGTCGGCGGTATGGCTCTCACGCTCACCATGATCGCCGTGTCTGCTGCTGGTTTGCTCCTGCACGCGCTGTTCTGAACACAGGCCGTGCAACACGCGTATTTTTTCCAGCCGATTGCGTATTTTCCCCTTGCAGGTCGCGGCGTGGATAAGTATCTGACCGCTACCCATAAGGAAGCGGGCGTAGCTCAGGGGTAGAGCATAACCTTGCCAAGGTTAGGGTCGGGCGTTCGAATCGCCTCGCCCGCTCCAATTTTTCACCATGTGATCGACTAATTAAGCCCCCTAGGGGCTGATGTTTCGGTGATCCTTGAGTTTTGCCAACAGTAACCAGATCGCGCGCAAGCACAGCACATCAGAGTCATGGCTGTTCCAAAGCGACTTGCCAGGGCTGTGTTTGTCCAAATCCGTGCTTTGCAGGATAAAGAGACGCCGCTTTTGCGAACTCTGATTTACGGTTGCGAGGGTGTCTCGTCTGCGGGATCAGAATTTGTTTTGGCTTCGCTCAACAAAGCGGCTCGAAACTCAGCCATTTTCGCTTTTTGCTCATCGGTCAATTCGGCGTCCTCATCTGCGCTGTTATCGGCGTCCGGATCATGTCCTGGTGGTTCCGGTTGGATTTCAGCAACAGACGTAAATCCGACCGCAATCGCATCCACCAAAGTTGCGGAATCGGTGTGCCCTTCCACGTGGCGCAGGATCGCAACGCGCATCCGCCAATAGGCGTCGTAAAACACCGTCGCCATGCGCCCCGGTTGAACGAACGACACGATTCCAACGATGATGGTCGACACAACTCCCAAGAATTGCGTATTCAATATCGCCCAATTCGTATCAAAGTCCGCGGCGATCAAAGCACCGACCAATACCCCCAACACGCCCAGCGAAAAGTGAATGAAAAGCAGCCCGTGGTAATATCGGTTCCACCATTTCATTGAATCCTTTGCGGCATCTAATGCTGAATTGTTGTTCATGAAATCACCTGACACGTCGTTCTGAAAATCGGATCGAGAGTGGCAATACAACCAAAGCTTGTCAAATGACGGGGTCTAAGTTCAATCCCGCATGGGCTGCGAATTTCAGGGAATTCATGGGTGCTCAAATCAGCAATTAGAGCATCAAAAATACACGCTTAGATAGAACAATTTGAAGGACACGACACAGAAAAAAACTTTCCAAATACAGCAGTTTGGGCGTAACCTACGTCACAGGGTACCTCTGCATTTGACCAGTATAATGCACGCGCCGCCAGTATTTTGGGCGCATCACCTTTTCACGTGGGGACAGATATGCACAAAGTTTCAATCGTCGGGGCCGGCATTGCCGGGCTGACAGCGTCATTGCGTTTGTTAGAACGCGGGTATCACGTAACACTTTACGAACAGGACAATTTCATCGGGGGAATGCTGCGCTCGCATCACGAGCATGATGGCGGCAAGTACCCCAGAGAGCACAGCTATCACATGCTGTGCAATTGGTATTACAATTTCTGGTCTGTCGCGAAAACGCTCGGGATCGAGGAAAACTTCACCCCCCGCGAGGCGTTCAAGTTCCTTTACAAAGGCGGCATGGACAACATGCCAGAGATGGTGAACCCCGGCGGGATTCAAGATTTCTATCGCAATCTCACCGGAGGCGCAGCCCCGACGGAAGAGCTGTTCCTTTTCATGTACTCCATGGTCGATCTGCTTTCGATTCCGGATAGCGAAGATGACGAATTGGACAAGGTTTCCTTCAACGGTTGGCTGCGCGGGCGTCCTTATTGCACGGACAAGGTTGCAGCGCTGCACGAGAAAATCTGGCAGACGGTTTGGGCGATTGACAGTTGGCAAGCCTCTGCCCGCAGCTACAAAACCTTCCTGAAATACGGCAACCGCGTGCCGGTGCCTCAGCTTTGGCTGTTCAAGGGGTCCAAGAAGGACACGCTGCTCGATCCGTTTCTTGAAAAGTTGCACAGCTATGGCGATAGGTTTGAGCTAAACTTCCTTTACCGGATCAAGGCGATCCACCCCACCCATGATGGCCAGAAGATCAAGACGCTGGTGTTTGATCGGGTGGACAAGTCGCCGTCGGTCTATCCGGATTGGAAGGTCGTTTCCAAACGCGACATCGTTAAACAGGTGGTGGACCACAGCGTGATCATCTCCACATCGCCCGGCGCGATGGCGCGCATGGTCACGGATGATCTGTACAACGCGGACACCGATCTGGGCCAGATCCGCTATCTGGAAGCCGAACCGATGGGCTCGGTCGAACTGTATCTCAAGCGCAAGCTGGACCACATTCCGGATGATGTCTGCGTGATCATGGGCGCCCCATACGAGATGACGTTCCTGAACTATTCCGCCACATGGGATCTGGATACGACGTTCCTCTATTGCACGATTTCTGATTACAAATCGCTGCTGTCGGCAGTGCCGGAACACCGCGACAAAGATGGGAAACTGGTCCTTGATCTGGAACACCCCAAGACGGGGATCGACTATGTGTTGAAGGAAATTCAGGCCTATGTCGGGTTCAAGACTGAGGATATCGACCTGTTTCAGACCTCCGTCGACACAAACACGGGCGAGGAACTGTTCGCCAACCTCACCGGCAGCTGGGCGCATCGTCCTGAAGTAAAAACCAAGTTCGACAACCTCTTCCTTGCCGGGACCTATGTGCGCAACTTTGCGGATGTGGCAACCGTTGAGGGCGCCTGCGCTACCGGTTTGATCGCAGCCCAAGGGGTGCGCGAGAACGCCATGCGCCACCCAGAAATGGGTGACGCCGGTGACGAGATCGAGGTAATCACCCCCGATTTCTACCCGTCTGAAATGTTCGCAGCCCTCAAAGTCGCCTGGGCGCCCGCAGCCGCTGCGGCCAAAACATGGTCCATGGCGGACAAGGCTTTGGGCATCAACAAATTCTGGCCGCCCAAGAACTTCAAACTGCCGAAAACGGCGTTTACACCAAGCCCTGATGACCTTGGATCATTCTTCACCGACTGGCTTCCGAAAGATAAATGGACGCCGGGCAAAACAATGGGGCTGGGACCGATGTTCTGGCTCTACACAGCAGATGGAAAGCCGCGTAAGAAGTGAATACACACGCACCACCCAGAGACCCAAATATGACGACCCAGACGATTGAGACATGGCTAACCGATCTTGGTCTGTCTCAATACGCGGGGCTGTTTGAGGAGAACGGCATCGATTTCGATGTTTTGGGGGAACTGACGGCCGATCATCTGAAAGAAATCGGCATCACCACTCTGGGTCACCGTCTGAAACTGGCCAAGGCGATTGCATCGCTTGCCGAAGGCAGCCCACAAGACGCGCCGCAGCCCAGCGATGCTTTGGCGTCCGTTGCGCAGGCGGAGCGGCGGCATCTGACGATTATGTTCTGTGATCTTGTGGGGTCGACCGCATTGTCGGCCCGGCTCGACCCTGAAGATTACCGCGATGTGATGACCGGGTATCAGCAGACCGTGACGCAGGTGGTCACAGGTGCAGGTGGACATGTGGCCAAGTATCTGGGCGACGGGGTGCTGATCTATTTCGGCTACCCCATCGCACAAGAAGACGCAGCCGAACGCGCCTGCCGCGCGGGCCTCGATATTATTGGTGCAGTGAAGGCCATGACGACAGTGGCCGGAGAAACCCTGCAAGTGCGCATTGGCGTGGCGACCGGCATCGTTGTGGTCGGGGACCTTTATGGTGATGGGGTCGAAGAAACCTCTGCCGTGTCCGGCGAAACGCCGAACCTTGCGGCCCGCCTTCAGGGGCTGGCCAATACCGGCCAAATGGTCATTGGCGACAAAACCCACGCGCTATTAGGCGAAATGTTTGTCTATGAACAACTGGCTGATGTGGACCTGAAAGGGTTTGAGCCAGGTCAGGTTGCTTGGCGCGTTTTGGGCGAAGCGCAAAGTACCGAACGCTTCACCGCCGGCACAGGTCGCGAGAAGCTGACACCGCTGGTGGGACGCGAAACCGAACGCAACATGGCGATGTCGGTTTGGGACAAGGTCAAAACCGGCAAGGGCGGCGTGTTCCTCATTTCCGGTGAAGCCGGAATCGGCAAAAGCCGTCTATCCCACGAGGTCGTCAATCAGGCCACGGCGGATGGCGCCACACTGCTGCACTATCAAGCCGCCCCCTATTACTCGAACACTGCGTTTTACCCGATCCGCCGTCAAATCGAACGGGTGATGAAAGTCCAGCCCGGCGATAGCGAAGAAGAGCGCCTGACCAAACTGGAAAACTTGGTGCAGACAGATGGCAACCGCATGGAGGCCTGCGCGCTGATGGCGTCGCTTCTGGGTTTACCGCTGGATCGTTACCCACCGCTGAACCTGAGCCCGGCCCTGCAAAAATCGCGCATGATCGACATGCTGATCGAACAGACCCGTATTCTGTCGCGCTCGGCCCCGTTGCTGGTTCAGTTCGAAGACCTGCACTGGATCGACCCGTCGTCCCTGGAATTGCTGGAGCGCTTCATTGACAGCGTGTCTGACCGCCCGATCTTGCTTCTTGCGACAAGCCGACCGGAGTTTGCTCCCGAATGGACTGGCGATCACGTCTTTTCCTGCGAGTTGAACCGGCTGGAAGCCGCTGAGCTTGAAACGCTGCTGGACAGCCTTGCCGCAGGTCATCACCTGAGTGCTGAACAACGCAGCCAACTGCTGGATCGCTCTGACGGGGTGCCGCTGTTTGCTGAAGAACTTGCGCGGTTCCTTGAACACAGCGCGGAGCAAGGCGGGGAGTTGACCGTCCCCGATAGCTTGCAAGACAGCCTGATGGCGCGTCTCGACAAGCTTGGCAACAGCCGGGAACTGGCACTTGTCGGCGCCACGATCGGACGTGAATTTGATGCGGCCTTGCTGGCGCGGGTTGCCAACCTGCCTCGCGAACAAGTCGCGGACGCGATGCAGGACTTGGTCGGTGCCGATCTTGTCGCGCCCACTTCGGATGGTGAGGCTTGGGTATTCAGTCACGCTCTCCTGCAGGAGGCCGCGTATCGCTCCATGCTGCGTGCGCCGCGACAGGACCTGCACCTGAAGATCGCCGAGACGTTGGAAACCGATTTCCCGGACCGTTGCGAAAAGGGTCCGGAACAACTGGCCACGCATTTCACAGGCGCCGCTCAGAAAGGCCGGGCGACGCCCTACTGGCTGACCGCTGGCAAAACCGCTTGGGCACGCGCATCCATGAAAGAAGCCCTGTCCCACTTGGAGGCCGGTCTGGACGCAGTAGGAGACGTCACAGACCCAACCGAACGCGCCAAACTGGAACTGCAACTGCAATCCACGCTCGGCGTCGTGCATTTCGCAGCCACCAGCTATGCCTCCCCGCAAGCGCAGGCCGCCTTTGAACGCGCGCGAGAGTTGTTCGCAGATGTTGAAGATTCCGACCTGCGCGTCGCCGTGCTTTACGGGATTGGCGCCTTTCAAACCATGCGCGGCGATGTGGGCGCGGGCCATGCCACGTTTGACAGCCTCGCCGAGGAAGTCGCGCGCAGCGGCAACGACCGGTACGAGGTCTATTCAAGCTCCACGCAGGCCTGGTCGCATTTCAACCGCGGCAACTATACCGAGGCTGTGTCCTACGGTGAACGTGTCCTGCAGCTTTATGACGATGGTGTATGGGACCAACCCGGACCTCGTCTGTCAGCCGCCGATCCCAAAGTGATCTCCGAATGCTTCCGGGCTGCTGCCCTTTGGTCGCTTGGCTTCCCAGAACAGGCAGAGACGGTCGGGAACGCCATCCTCGATTATGCCCGCGCCCTGCCCGATCCCTACTCGCTGGTCTACGCGCTCGCGAATGGCGTGATCCGTGTGCATGACTGGAACGGCAACTGGGACGCGGTCATGCCTTTGACTGAAGAATGCAGCAATATCGCGGGCGAATACGGCTATGGTTTCCTTGGCCTCTGGGCATCGTTCTGGCGCGCGCGGGCGATGGCACGGAACGGGCAGCTTGAAGAGGCCGAAAAGATGACCGCTACAGCGGTTGGTGCCTGCAAGAACGCCGGCGTACATTATCACGGGGTCTGCTTTGAAACGCATCACGCGCGCATTCTGCTGGCGATGGACCGGGTCGAGGATGCCGCAAACGTCGTCTCTGGCCTGCAAACCGCGCTTGTGTCTGGGGGGGAACTCGCCAATGCGGTCGATCTGGATATCGTGCGCGGCGAAGTCGCTGCAGCAAAAGGCGACGCAGACGCCGCGCGCATTTCTTTCAGCGCCGCACTGGCTCTGGCCGACACGCAATCCGCTCTTGGTTGGCAATTGCGCGCCGCACTCGGTCTAGCTCAGCAATCATCGGACATTGAAAGCCGCAAAGCGCTCCTTCAGCCGATCCTTGAGAAGTTCCGCGAAGGTCAGAACACATACGACTTAAAAACCGCGCGCGGACTGCTCTGACATCCGTCTTCCTTATGCTCCAAATA
>CAZDXI010000049.1:0-6252 GCA_964509095.1 uncultured Rhodobacterales bacterium | reverse complement strand
CTCAAAGCTCTGTCTACCTCCGCCCACCCGCCGGGGGGCGGGGGCCCCCCCCCCCCCCCCCAATACCCTGAACCCGTAACCACCCCGGGCTAATCCTAACGGGCTTCACCCAACGCCCGTGTGCGATCCACCAACGTGATCAGCTTGGCCGGGCGCGCTGCGAACCGTTTGGCTTCCTTGATCGCGCTCGCCGCAATCTTGTCGAGCTCCGCTTCCGCTTCTGGCAAAGCCGCGCGGAACGCATCAGCCAGCAGGTCATAATTGTCCGGGTTCGGATTACAAAACATCTCTGCGATCTCGGGTTCGCGCACTGCAATCGCGGCCGGCAGGGTCAGGATTCCGTCGCGGATGTCTTCCTCTCCGCCGCCGCCCAGCGCTTCGGTGCCGCGCACATCCGATACGTCATCGCACGCGTGATAGAGCGTGCCGAGCAGCCCACCGAATTCGCGTAACCCTTCGGTTCGATCCCCGAGACACGCGGCGACCTCAAACATGGACCCGGTGTCTTCCTGTGCGAGCCTGCGCCAGTCTTCCACTCCGCGTGGCATTTTGCGGGTGTTCCATTGCAAAACCTCCGCTACACCGAGCCGGGACATCAGTTCAGACAGCAGCCGGATCACCTGCGGGTCTTCGGCCATGATCCGATAACCTTCCGCCACCATAAAGCCAGAGGTCATCAGCGCCGTCAGTTGCCCGAACGCGGTGTGCATTGTGGGCTTGCCGCGTCGTTCGTCGGATTGATCAAGGATATCGTCAATCACCAACGTCATGTTGTGGAATAACTCCAACACCACGGCGGCATTGATTGTTGCATCCGTGATCTTCTGATCGCCCACCGCTGTCTGGCAGGCAAAGATCGTCAGCGGGCGGAAATATTTCGACCCTGCCAAAAACTGTTCGCCCAGTTGCGGATGCATATCTTCGGGGGTGGACTCGACCCATGCCGAAATCGCCTTGCGCAGGCGCTCTGTTTCCGCTTCGAACCCCAGTTCGGGGATCACCCAGTCCGCGCGGACACCATCGTTATTCATGATTTATACTTCTGAAACCTGTGGGGGTCTTTTCCCTCGGGCTCCGGGCCGACAAGGGAACGCAATTCTTCTTCGATGCTCATCAGATCACGCTGCAACATCTTTGCCTCGCTCAGCGACAGATCGGAGATCTCGCGTAACGTGGCACGGGCCTTGTCCAGCAGGATCAGGCGTTTGGCTTCTTCGGATGGCCCACCCTCGCCCGGTTTGATCGCGTTGACAGCATCCGTGCCCTGCGTTGTCACTATGGTCGCAATCTGCGTCCAATACCGTAGCGCGGTCGTCAACCAGCGTGTCTGGGCCTGTGCCAGAACGTACATAATGTCCGATGCGGAGCCGTCGGAATTTTTTTCAGCTTCCTTGAGCGATGCGAGAATACTTTTCACCGCCGATAGGTACATTGAAGCCATGTCATCAATTGATGCAGGATCACCGAAAGGATTTCCCGGCGCCTTGTCGTCTTGTCCCATTGTGTCGTTCCCCAGTCCCCATGTGTCTTATACTACATGAAAACCGTGCACTTACACAGTGTTAAACACCTGTGATACGCGTCACCAGGGCAAAAACACCTCAAAAGAGGAAATCAGAGGCACCAAGGTCGGCCTCCAGCCCGGTAAAGATCAAACGCGTGGACCCAAATTCGACCGTCGCACTGCGCGCTCCTGTGATCACAATGTCCAGATCACCATAGCTCAGCCCCAACCCGCGCAGGTCAATCCAGTCGTTTTCTTCAAACCCAACCACCACATCACGCCCATCAGCCAGATCAAATTTGAACGCGTCATTGCCAGTGCCACCATCCAGCGTGTCATTGCCGTTGCCGCCGATCAGAACATCGTTGTGCTGCCCGCCGTACAGCATGTCATTGCCACCACCGCCATCCAGCGTGTCGCGCAGCCGATTGCCATAAAGGATGTCGTTATGAAGGTTGCCGTAAAGCGTATCATCGCCCCATCCGCCGAACAGCATGTCCGCGTCACGCCCACCTTGCAATTCGTCCGACCCAAAGCCGCCCAACAGGGTATCCTCACCGCGCCCGCCCATCACAATGTCCGCGCCGTTGCGACCATCAAGGCGGTTGTCCAGATCATTGCCAATGATGGCATCTGCGCCACGCCCGCCCATGGCTTGTTCAATCGAAACGCCCGAAGCGATCACAAACCCGGAATACCCGCCATCAACAAAGCTCACCGCACCGCCGCCGAGTTCTGAATAATCCCCGATTGCTGCGCGCAGATCGATTTGCGTGTCTTCTGCCCCACCGTACTTGATGCGGTCAGTGCCTCCGGTGTCCCAAATCGTCTCAATCCAGTCATTGCGGCCCAGCGTGTACTGCGTTGATCCCGAACGATAATTGTCGTTCGCGCCGTATTGGTCCTGCAACGCAATGATGTCGAGCGCGCCAAAGCCCCACAGGTGGCCGCGCCCATTGTCCTCGGGCATCTCGCCCAGCGCACCATTCCAATAGTCGTTGTAGGTCATTGCTGTGAACGGCACCTGGTTCAGCTCAAAATCCCCCAGATCGGAGTCATCGCGGACCCCAACGAAGGGCCGCGAGCCGCCGCCGTAGTCATGCGGGTGTGCCAGCCCCATCGCGTGCCCGAACTCATGCGCGATCACGTGGTTCATAAAGCCCCCGCGCGCGGTGGCCTCGGCTGTCCAGTAGTCATCGTCCAGCAGGATCACACCGTCACTATAGAACGTGTTCCCCAGTGGGTTCGCGATGCCGATAAAGCTGCCGTAGTATTCCGACATGTCCGTCAGCGCGATCTGGAAATCCGCATTCGCCTGATCGCGGGTCTGCACGAATTCGATATCCGCGAAGGTGGACACGTGGTTCAGGATCGCCATGATCTCGCGCCGTTCATCGCCCGTGAACCCGTCCGAGGTCAGCAGCGCCCCGGTTTCATTCACCACTTGCCCCGGCATGGCAAAAAACACCTTGATCGGATCATCCGTTGGCAGCGTCGCGTCATTCCAAGTAATTGCGTCAATCGGATTGGCGTCGCTCAGGTTCGACACGCTCGCGCCAAACAGACCGTCTTCACCGTCGTTCGTGTTATCAAAGCCTAGGTAGTACCGCCCGGAATACGGTGCGGTGAAACTGACATAGGCGTTGAGGTTGTCTTCATCCGCGTCGGTTTCGTTGTCGTTCTCCCCGATGATGTTGCCGTCGCGGTCCATCACGGTCAGGTACGGATCCACATCGCTGTCGCGGCGCGCGAACATCTCTGCGCCATAGGTCACACCGGCCTCCAGTTCGATGTAAACCCAATCGCTATCGTTCGAATCCAGCGCAAAGGTGTAGTAGAATTCCGGTTCAATGAACCAGATTGTGTTGATGTTGCCTTCCGGTTCGGCCAGCGACCGGATGGTGTAGACACCTGTGTCAGTGATCCCACGCCCTTCGACCTCGATCGTGTAAAACGAGGCACTCTGGGCCGTGAAGTCCACGATTGTGGGCGCACCGCCGCCGGGCCCTGTCACGCTTTCCACCAATTCAGTTCCGTTGCGATAAACGCTTACGACAGAGCCGCGCAAAGCCGCCTCCCCCGTGCCCTGAACTGTGATGGAATAGCTGAAGCCGGGGCTGTAGGTCGTCACGCGATAGGAATCCACGTCATTCGGACCAAGAAATCCGTCCTGACTGGAAAAGCGACCTAAAGGAAACGGAATACTTGCGCTTTCTGGTGCGTCCGGGATCACGCCCAAAAGATACCCGCCGGTGCCGCCATCTGCGGCGCGGACATCAAGATAATAGGTCCCGCTCTGGGTCGGCGTATAAAACAAGGCCGAGGCCAAGACATCCGGCGCGAAGTTGTCGTTCGACGTGATCAGACTGCCTGACGAATCGCGCAGACGCAGGAACGGGTCTTCCAGAATGCCTTCGCCATCACCGATCAGGCCGATTTCATAGTCCTGCCCTGCGACCAGATCGACGCGCACGTAATCCGTATCCCCGGCACCAATGAAGCCTTCAAAGGTATCACCCGCGTCCATTTCATAGGTTGTGGAGACCGACCCAGCCGCGTCCAAACGGCTTTCGCCCAGCGCGAGGCCGCGCGGGTCGATGGGATTGACTTGATGATCCGCCCACGGGGTGACTGACACACCAATTTGATCGTCATAAAAGGACTGAAATCTACAAATGCCGCACATGAAGCGCTCCCGAACACGAACAAATCTATGTCCGGAAGCTTAGAGGCCTGACGCCGAATGGCAACAGGTGTCAGGCGTCCTCAAGTACGAGGTCAGAGCACTTTTCGCCAATCATGATCGCAGGCGCATTTGTGTTCCCGGACACGATTTCCGGCATGATGGAACAATCCGCCACGCGCAAACCTTCCACACCGCGCACGCGCAGACGGGAATCAACCACAGCCATGTCGTCATCGCCCATCTTGCAGGTGCCCGTAGGGTGATAGATCGACACCGAATTGTTACGCGCCCAATCGAGCGTTGCATCGTAATCATCCATCGACAAGTCCGAAGTCGGGCGGAATTCCTCACTAATTTTAGAATCAAGCGGTGCATGCCGCCCAATTGTGCGTGCAACATTCACGCCAGCCACAATCGTCCGGCAGTCGGTTTCCGTGGACAGGTAATTTGGGTGGATTTTCACATGGGTACGCGGATCGGGCCCGCTGAGCTTGATCTCTCCCCGGCTTTCGGGGCGCAACTGACACACCGACATTGTGAAGGCCGAGAACGGGTGAACGCCCTCGCCCGGGCTGTCCGCGCTCCACGGTTGTACGTGGAACTGGATGTCCGGGGTCTCTATGTCTTCGCGGGTTTTCAGGAACCCCGTGCCAAGGCTCGCGGCCATCGTCATCGGTCCGGCGCGGAACATCGCCCATTTCAACGCGATGCGCGCCTGATTGAACAGCGAGCGCACCTCGTCATTCAGCGTCGGTTCATTGCACTTGAACACTAGCCGCGCTTGCAGATGGTCCTGCAGGTTCTTGCCGACCCCCGGCAGGTCCACCAGCGGATCAATGCCGTTCTCCTTAAGCTGATCCGCGTCGCCAATGCCGGACAGCATCAGGACTTGTGGTGAGTTGATCGCCCCGCCCGAGATGATGACCTCTTTGTTGGCGGTGATCGTCTGCTCTGCGCCGCTGCGATCCACATAGGTGACGCCCGTAACCTTGCGCCCGTCCAAGTTGATCTTCTTGACCATAGCGCGGGTGATGATGTTGAGGTTCGCCCGATCCCGGATCGGTTTCAGGAAGGCGACAGCCGCCGAACAACGCCACCCGTTGCGCGTCGTGGTCTGGAAGTAGCCGACGCCCTCTTGGTCCGCGCCGTTGTAATCCGGGTTGTACTTGTACCCTGCCGCCTGTGCGGCTGCCACCCAGGCATCAACGATGGGACGCTGGATGCGCATGTTGGACACGGATAACGGGCCAGAGCCATTGTGGAATTCATCATCGCCGCGCTCGTTGCCCTCAGAGCGTTTGAACAGCGGCAGAACATCATCCCAGCCCCAGCCGGGATTACCCATCTGGCGCCAGCGGTCGTAATCCTCGGGTTGTCCCCGGACATACAACAGCCCGTTCAGTGAAGAAGACCCCCCAAGCACTTTGCCACGGGGCCATGAGATTGACCGCCCGTTCAGCCCGGGATCAGGTTCCGTGTCATAACACCAGTCCACCGACGGGTTGTGCATCGTTTTGAAATAACCAACCGGGATGTGAATCCACGGGTTCGTATCCTTACCCCCGGCTTCCAGCAGCACCACGCGATTGTTCGGATTTGCGCTCAATCGATTGGCGACAACGCATCCCGCGCTACCCGCTCCAATCACGATATAGTCTGCCTGATTCATTTTTTTCCTCCTGAACGCAAAAAACTCTATGCAAAAGAGAAAACCTATTCTAGTCTTTTTTGAGAAAATATGTCTCAATAATTGTCAAAATGGGAGGACAAAATGGGAATTTTTGATCGCGTCCGCGGTGTTTCGCGGAGGGATTTCTTTAGGATTGCAGGGACTTACGGGATGAGCTCGACCCTGCTCGCGGCCGGTACGTTCGGTGGCGCAATGACTGCAGCTAACCTCGCGAAGGCCGCAGAATCAACATACAATAAGCGCTACTCCAAGCCTGCCAAGCACACGCTGAAGTTCGGCGCGGCCGGTTTCAACCAGCAAAACCTGCTGATTGAACGCGCAGGTTGCCTTGAATTCTCGCGTGACCTTGAAGAGCGTACAGACGGCGAAATC
>CAZDXI010000048.1:0-14018 GCA_964509095.1 uncultured Rhodobacterales bacterium | reverse complement strand
GTCATATTCCGCGACAATGTCGACGCGTTCCAGCCATGCGGCTTTCACCGCCTCCTGCCAGGGCCACAGCGACAACGGGTAATAAGACAGCGGACGGTAATCCGCATTCAGCACCAGCGCCGGATTGTGCTTCAACGCGCCGGGCTGGCGGGTGAAATCCGTCCTGAAATCTGTCTGGTCACTGTCGCTCTGCACACTGAGCATGGCAATCACTCTCCTCACCTCAGCCCTTGCGGGATCAAAGGAACATGGGGGATGCCATCTGGACCCCCAAGGTCCCGGCTCTTAAGGGCGACTATATCTCGTGTCTGAAGACTGGCAAGCCCCCCTTTCAACCACAACATGTCGCAGGTCTTTACCGCGTAGATCCTGTGCATTTTGAACGGATTATGCGCGTGATCGACCAGTCGACCGCGTTAGGGGGAAAATTGGGTAAGGTTTCCCCTACTCGACCCGTTTGGTGATTGCCGCCAGATTGCGGGCATTCGGACGAACACCAATTTCCGGTGGTTTCTGGGCCTTTTGCGCAAGACGTCCGCAAAACAATTTTGAACGGAGACTTTCATGACCCGCAGCAACCGAAACACCCGCCTTCCCATCCAGAGCCTGTTTCAAACATTGGCACGTCAGCGTCAGATGACCTCGTTGATCGATCAGGAAATCCTCGCCTCGGGTGACACGTTTTCCTATGACAAGGCCGATTGGGTGAAACTGTGGTGCGATCCGGGCCATGCGGTCACGTCGGATTGTGGTACGATCACGGCTTATCGCGCGATCACGATTGACGGCACCTTGCTGTGGTATGTGTTCCGTGAAGGCAAAACGCGGGGCTATCACGCAAGCGCGCAAGATCCGATTGCCGCGATTGACGAAGCCAGCAACGCGTGGATGCGCCGCAAACAGATCAAAGCGCGTTGGAAGGACATCGAAAAGATTGCCACGGATCTGCGCACAGGGCGTCAAAGCTTTGAGGTTCGCGTGTCAGACGCACACGCATCACCGTTGTGTTCGCTTGGGATTGACGGGTTTATGCGCTCTGTCGGTCTTGGCGGTTTCAGCAGGATTTCAGGACGCCTTGCCGGGATGTTGATGAAAGTCGAACCCCAGCTTGGTTTCGTGATCTATGAAGCCTGGCGGCGTATGCAGGCCGACGCGACATATCCCGCGCGCACCCCGAGCCCGCGCCTGACGCATATTGGTGTGTCGCACTGAGCACCTGCGGCGCGTCGTACATGATAAAATTGCAGTGCCCACGCATGGGCGCTGCTCTTACAGCCCCAGCTTGTCCCGCATGAACGCCAGCGCCACGCTGAGACCATCCGGGGCAATCCCGTGCCCTGTCCCTTTCATCACGTGCGCATAAACATCCTGCCAGCCCGCGCCCTGCAAGGCTTCGGCGGCTTGGGGCAAGGATTGGGGTGGCACGACGTCGTCCTGATCGCCGTGGATCAACAACACGGGCGGGCGCACGACGACCTCATCGGCAAGCAACTCCGGACGTAACAACCGCCCAGAAAAGGCAACAACTCCAGCAACCGCATCCTCACGACGCGGGGCCACATGCAGCGACATCATGGTCCCTTGGGAAAAGCCAAACAGGACCACCTGTTCGGGCAAGACGTCCTCATCCACCATCAGCGCATCAAGGAACGCGTTCAGATCATCCACCGCTGCGGTCATGCCGCGTTCGGATTCTTCCTCGGAAGACCCATCAATCCACGGAATCGGGAACCACTGGTATCCGCCCGGCATCATCGGGATATTCTCAGGCGCATCGGGTGCCACAAACAGCGTGTCTGGCAAATGCTCCCCAAGCGGGTCAGCAAGGCCCAGAAGGTCCGCACCATTGGCGCCATAGCCATGCAGGAACACGACGATAGAACGCACATCCCCCGAAACCGGTTCCTTGCGGCCTGCTTGCAAAACGCGTGTCATCTGATCCCCTCTCGACCTTTTACAATGCGGTAGTAGGCAAAGAGAGCGCGGGCCGCAACTGACCTCCATGGGCTCCATTGCAACGACATCTCGCGCAGGGCCTTTTCGCTGAGCCGGTCTGTGCCTTCAAACAGGTCAGCGGCGGCCACCTGCAGGGCGAGGTCGCCCGGCGCAAACACGTCCGCGCGCCCCAGACTGAACATCGCATAGATCTCTGCCGTCCAGACGCCGATGCCTTTGACTTCGGTGAGGGTTGTAATCACCTCCGCATCCGGAAGCGCGCGCAACGCGTCGAAATCAATCCCGGCCTGCGCCAACGCTTGTGCATAAGCAATTTTCTGACGGCTAAGCCCAACGCCTCGCAGCGCCTCCTCACCCGCCTCTTGCATGGCGGTCTCGGTCGTGAGCCCGGCCTCCTCGATCCGAGACCAGATCGCGGCAGCGGAGGCAGTAGAGACCTGCTGGCTGACAATTGCGCTCAGGAGTTGAGCGAACCCGTCTGGACGCCGGCGCAGCGGCAGAGGGGCGCAGGCGTCTATGGCCGGAACCCAGCGCGCATCCTGCGTTGCAAGCCAGTCCACACCTTCGGCCACATCTGCGTCAGTCTCGATAATTCGCCCGATCATGCGCGCGACCCTAACGAGCCGGTTTGACAAGTGAAATCCCTGAAGCGCGTTTGACGTCTTGTCCCTGCCAGCGTCGAGGTCTAGGGATTGGCGCATGACGGCACTGGTTGATGATAAGCGCGCGCAGCGCAATGTGTGGATTTTGATCCTGTCGCAGGCGTTTCTTGGCGCGCAGATGCCGATGGTCTTTGTGGTTGGGGGCCTCGCGGGGCAGCAGATCACACCCTATCTGTGTCTGGCGACTTTGCCGATTTCGCTGATCGTGTTCGGGTCCATGACCACAGCGCCCTGGCTGTCTCAGGTGATGCAGAATGTCGGGCGACGCGCGGGGTTCTGGATCGGCGCACTGGGCGGTATGAGCGGCGCGTTGCTGTGTGCCTATGCGCTGACAATCCCGAATTTCTGGCTGTTTCTGGCGGGCAGTTACCTCACGGGTATCTATATGTCGGCGCAGGGGTTTTATCGCTTTGCCGCGACAGATACGGCGTCGGATGCGTTCCGACCCAAGGCGATTTCCTATGTGATGGCGGGCGGTTTACTGTCGGCGATCATCGGGCCGCAATTGGCCACATACCTTTCTGAAGGCTCGGGCATTGCGAACCACGAACGCTACATCCCGGTCTACCTTGCGATTGCTATTCTGAACATTGTGGGCATGGCGATCATCTGGTTCATCGACATCCCCAAACCACCCAAAGCAAGTGAGGCGACTGGACCCGTACGCTCGCGCCGCGAGCTGTTGCGCGAACCGCGAATCCTGGTGGCCGTTATCTGTGGTGCTGTGTCTTATGCGCTGATGAACCTTGTAATGACATCGACGCCGCTGGCCGTGGTCGGATGCGGCTATTCCGAGATTTCCGCAGGTCAGGTTGTCACCGGTCACGTGCTGGCGATGTTTGCGCCGTCGTTCTTTACGGGCCATTTGATTGCTCGCTTCGGTGTCGAACGGATTATGGGGCTGGGCCTATTGATCCTCGCGGCAGCGGGCGGTGTGGCTCTGACCGGGGTGGAACTGACGAACTTCTTTGTTGCGCTGATCCTGCTGGGGCTGGGCTGGAACTTTGGCTTCATTGGTGCGACCACGCTGCTGACCAGCAGTCACCGCCCCGAAGAACGCGGCCGTGTTCAGGGGCTGAATGACCTGATCGTGTTCGGCTCTGTCACGCTGGCCTCGCTGGCCTCGGGCGGGTTAATGAATTGCGCAGGCGGTGATCCCGTGACGGGGTGGAGCGCGGTGAACCTTGCCATGGCGCCATTCCTGACGATTGCAGGCGGTGCGTTGATCTGGCTGGTGTTGAAGGCCCGCCCGGCGGCGGCCTGAACCTTACCACAAATTGAAAGCCGCGCGCAGCGTGAAGCCAATGTTTGATGGCTCTGGCAGAGTGCCATCTGCGACGCGCTGCGGTGTGTTGATCGCGGCCTTCAAGACCGTGTCAGCCCCGGTCGCAGGCCAAAGCGCGGGTCGGATCGCGCGTTCAATCGTCGTGGATTTCGCGCGGGCAAACGCGTCCAACCCATCCTGCGCCAAAGCGCGCACGCCAGCTTCGGTTCCATCCACCAAGGGGATGCGCTTTTGCGCCTCAAGCTCCGGGATTGCGCGCAACCAATTGGCCACACCCAAGCCGTAACCGGCATCTTCGGCGGCCTCTGTTGTGCCCCCCAAAAGCTCGGCTGCAATGCGCATCAAGGTCCCGGAGGACGTGCGCAGGTATTCCTTCAGATGGCCGTCATCCTCGAACGGGTCTTTGTAACAATCCCAGCGGCGCACCGCGACAAGCTGGTCCAGCGCCTTGGCCTGATCCGGGCTGATCAGCGCGGCCAGCGGCGTGACGACCTCGTGGCGGCGCACCTCTGCGCCTGTGGAGATTTCCTCCAGCGCGTCGCGCCACCATTGCAGGCGCATTTCTGCGATCATGGGTTCTTGCGTGACCCACGGTGCGCGCGACACTTCGACGTTGAACGCATAAAGCGGGAACAACTTTGCTCGTGCGGCAACCGGAGCGGCCATCACCGTACGAAATCGTGCAGGATCGCCCTGCTCGACCAGCTTTGCGCAGGCTGTGAGGTTGTCGTCGAATTGCACGGGGTCTCTTTCGAATCTCGGTGTCTGTGTTGCGTGCACAGACCACATCCTGTGCGGCAAGGCCATATCCGCCAAGGTAGCCCTGCGATCAGATGCGTCTGTCCGCGTGATTGATGGACTGCTTCAAAATGTCTGCATGGATTCAATCCGATATTGTTCCGTTACAAGCTGCGTGCTAGCGATTGATCCGGGGTAACAGGTGACGATTGGGGGTTACGATGACAGCGCGTGCGCATCTGGAAGACTTCATTGCTATTGATTTCGGGAATCTGCCCGCAGCTTTGGACGCAATTGTGGACACGCTCGACGGAGTCACCCTGTCGTCCAACAACTTCTTTGATCCGGTCATTGATGTGTATGACTTCGTCAAGGACGTCGAAATCGTCGGGCGCATCATGGACAGCAGCTTTGAGGTGTCCTTTGACGCCCAAGCGCTGGAAGATTTCCTTGCTGCGAATGACCCCAGCTATTTCAGCACCTATTCCAGCCAGATCGCGTCGATCCAGGGGGACATCAACGCGATCCTCAGCTTTGAGCCCGGTGGGTTTGCCAATTTCGCCAGTGATTTCGGGCTTTTGTACGAAGGTATTTCGGGGATCGGGTCGGCACTGTTGTCCGGACTGAGTGCGGCCAAGGGTGGCGTGTTTGCAGCCGCCGTAAACGCGTCCGCGGCGTTCACCGCGTTGACTGGGGATCACATCAAAGAGATCGGCGCCCAACTGTTTGATCCGGACGCGAATTCGATTTCCGATGATGACGTCCTGACGCTTGAAACTTTCACACAAGCCCTGTTCCGCTTCACAACGGCTGGGTTTTCCGCGCTTGGATCGTCGGATGTTGGGGACACAGGCAGCACAGACTTTGACGACCTGTTCACGCAAGCCAACACCCTTGTGCAACTTTATGACAGCGTCGCGATCATTTTGGATGGAGCATCCCCTTCGCCGTTCCTCGCGACCATCAGCCAGATGATTGCGGTTGTCGTCGAATTCATCGACTTCGAACAGGATCGCAGAGCGCTTGGGGACATTCAGGACAATCCGGCGCTCAGCGATCTGTCACTGGACTTCCTGAGTGATGCCCGCATCGCCAACTGGTTGGAAGTTGGGGATATTCTGGCCAATGTCGGCCAGTTGGGCGTCAAACTGGCCTCGGCCCTTGCGCAACCTCAGGCGGCCGTTCTGGGCGCGTATATTTCTGAAGGGGTACGCACGGTCTCGGACCTTGGCTCGGTCTATTACAAAGGCAAATGGATCAAGGACGACGCCCGGTTTGATGCCTACCGCGCGTTGGTCAACGAAATTGACGACTACCAGAACCTGCTGAGCACAGCGCTTTCCCAAGCGGACTCCGCCAAGGGCAGCACGTGGGGCACGGATATCGCGTCGGTGATCCCGACAGAACCGCTGCCCTCTGGCGATGTGTTCGCGGCACTTTATGACAAAGCGGGCGAAACCGGGGAGAACGGCACCGGCACAACGCTGTCCACCACTGGCGCAGCGGTGTCGGGGGAGCTGTCGTTCTCGGACAAAGGCGACTGGTACCGGGTCGATTTGACCGAAGGACAGGATTACCGCATCGCGATCACCGGCAGCAGCATTTCGTCCCTTGATCTGTTGCTCTACTCGCCTGCAGCGCAATTGCTGGCCGAAGAAGCCCTGCCTTTGTCCAACTCCTCCACCCGGCTTATGGAAGGCACCGCGCTGGAAACCGGGACGTACTTTATCGCGGTGGAAGGCACGCGCGACTATTCCATCAGCGTCAGTGAATCCTTTTTGTTCACCGACAGCACCGAACTTGTCGAAGCCGCGCCCACGCGCGATACGGTGCAATCGGTCGGGCTGGGCCAGAGTTTTGCGGGTGTTATCACGGGCCACGAGTACTTTGACGACGCCTACCGCGATGACTGGATCCGTTTGGACCTGACCAAGGGCGAGGACTACCGCATCACGCTGAACAAGGCAGGTGCTGAGTTCGGAGAGATGTTCCTTTATGACGAACAGGGCCGCTGGGTTGGGATTTTCAACGACGATCTCAGCAATTCCTCCAGCCTTGTGATGGAAGGTACGGCGCAGACAACCGGCAGCTACTTCGTGGGCATTTCCGGCACGCAGACCGCCTATATCCTGAACCTCGACACTGCGGTTCTGGACACCGATATCGCTGAATTCGAAGACGCCGCTGACAACCGCACAACCCTGTACAGCCTCAGCGATGGGCAAAGCCTGCGGGGGACGAAATACGCCTTTGACACCCAATTCGACGCTGCTGACTGGGTGCGTATGGATTTGAACGCAGGCGAGGTCTACCGAATTGAGCTGAGCGGTGTGGGCGAGTTGGAACTGTACGATTCCTACGGGCTGCAAATTGCGTATGAAAACAAGTCATTGTCCAGCGGATCGACTTCTGTGATCGAAGGCACTGTCCTGACTTCCGGCACGTATTATGCGGCTGTGACCAATGGTTTGTCGGGCACCTATACGCTCAGCCTCGACAATCTGGCACCCGAAGAAACCCTGATGGAATTCCTCGACACGCCCGGCACAATCGACACGCCGATTGCGCTGGATACCGGCGAAAGTTTCCGGGGGAATATGAACTTTGACGACAATGATTCCAGCGATGGCGACTGGATCAAAGTCGAACTGCTGGAAGGGCAAAACTACCGCATCGCGCTGGAAGAAGACACGATCAACAGCGCTGATATCCGGCTTTATGACGCCGCAGGTGTACTGGTGGGGGAGCGCAATGCCGCGGTCTCTGACAGCACCAGCTCGGTCATGGAAGGCACCGTCACGATTGGCGGGACGTATTTTGTTGCCGTCGAAAGCGGAAATTCCGGAAGCTACACCGTCAGCTTTGACACGATCTCCCCAGCCGACGATGTGGTTGAATTCTGGGACGCCGCCGGGTCAAACGCCACGACATACGCGCTGGACACAGGCGAGACGTTCCGCGGCAACATGAACTTCAAAGACAGCGATTTCACCTCTGCCGACTGGATCGCGGTCGATCTGAAAGCGGGGCAGTCCTATACCGTGCTTGCACGTGAGGACAGCATCATATCCCTATCCGCGCATCTTTACAGCAGCACCGGCGCGCTGCTCGCGGACCCGGATGTGACCACAACGTCATCCTCTGGCTTTACCTATACCGCAAGTGCGACGAACACCTATTACATCGCCATCGAAAGCACGTTTTCGGGCAGTTACACGGTGGAGTTCGACTATGAATTCGCTGAAAAGACTGGCAGCGCAAGCGGCGGCATCGTGAACGGCACGTCCGATGCGGACTTGCTGCGTGGGCTTGGTGGGGACGACACGCTGCGCGGGTTCGCCGGGGATGACACGTTTTATGGCGGTGCGGGCGATGACACGTTTGTCGGCGGATTGGGCGAAGATACAGTCGTCTATGACACCGATATTGGCGTGAACGTGTACCTGAAATGGTCCGGCATTCGCACCAATGACGGGCGCGATGTGTTTGATAGCATTGAAAATCTTGTTGGCTCCCGCTTTGATGACCGCCTGATTGGCGATGAAGGCGACAACCGTCTGACCGGCGGAGATGGCAACGACGTCATGAACGGCAAAGGCGGGCGCGATATCCTGTCAGGCGAAGCGGGCGATGACCGTCTGCGCACAGCCGAGGGCGACGATATCCTGTATGGTGGCACCGGCAGTGACATCCTGTTGGGCCTGTCCGGAGATGACATTCTGTTTGCCGGTGACGGAGATGATTTCGCCTATGGCGGGCGCGATGCGGACATTATTGCGGGCAACGCAGGCGACGACCGATTGCGCGGGAACCTCGGCACGGATGAGTTGTTCGGCGGCGACGGGGTGGACCGTCTGTATGGCGGCGGCAGCTCGGACCTTCTGAAAGGTGGGACCGGCAATGACTTCCTGCTGGGCGAAGGCGGCAATGACCGCCTGTTTGGCGGTTCGGGCAATGACGTTCTCACTGGGGGCAATGGCGCGGATATCTTCGTCTTTGAAACCGGGCAATTCGGCACAGACCGGATCAAGGATTTCCAGATCGGAAGCGACAAGATCGATGTGACAGATATGGGCTTTGTGCTGTTTTCCCAAGTACTTGAGGGCGCGCGAGACACCAGCGTGGGGGCACGGCTCGATCTGAACGGTCAGATCGTGATCGTTGAGGGCATCGACCTGGACGACCTCGGGGCATCGGACTTCCTGTACTGATCTTTCGCGCGGGCCTTGACGCAACTGGGCCATGCATGTCGGAAACCGCCGACCCTGCTGTGCGGGGCAGGCTAGGCTTGGCGCGACATCACGCAAGGACCCCTGCCCCATGCTCGACGAAGCCAAGACCCGCACGCACCACCTGCAAACCCGTCTGACAGAGCTTGGCATCAGTCATGCGGTCTTCACATCGGAAAGCTCGATTGCATATCTCGCCGGGTTCTGGGGCTATCTTGGGATCGAATTTGGCCGCCCCACGATGCTGGTCGTGCCAGCGGATGCGGACCCGGTCGTCATCACCCCGCTGATGGAAAGCGAAATGGTGGCAGAAATGACTTGGGTCACTGACGTGCGCACATGGGAGGACGCAGGCCAGCGCAGTTGGGGGCGCGCCTTGTCCACCGCCCTGCCCGACGCACCCAAGGATATCTGGATCGAAAAATCCGACATCCCCGCCATCGTGCGCAACTATCTGGACGAAAAGTATCCCCGCGCCACGTTGCAGGACATCGGCCCCGTTCTGGGCGAGCAACGCATGATCAAATCTCCGTTTGAGATCAACGTGATGAAAAAAGCCGGCCAGATCGCGGGCGCAATGATGAAAGCCGCACATGGATCTCTGAAAGAAGGCGCGCAGGAATACGAAAGCGCGCTGGCCGTGATTGATGCGGGCACCCGCGCAGCCGCGACGTTCCTGACGGATACCGGCTGGGAGCGTTTCGTCTCCCCCATGATCCACAACCTGCAAATCCTGCAAAGCGGCAAGGATGCGTCAATGGTGCACCGGCGCGCCTCTGTGAAAGCCTATGAGCGGTTTGATCCGGTGTATTTCTGCTTTTGCAACATGGCGCAGTTCAAGCAATACAAGCTTGGCTTTGACCGGATGTTCCATATCGGCGACGTCACGGACGAGGCCGCCCGCGTTCAACAGGCCGCGATTGATGCGCAACAAGCCGCGATTGCCGCCATCCGCCCCGGTGTCGTCGCCGAGGATGTCGCTGCCGCTGCCAACGCCGTCTATGCCGAGCGCGGTTATGAAACAGGCTATCGCACGGGCCGCTCCATCGGGGTTGCGTATCTCGAAGCGCCCGAGTTGAAGGCCGGAGACAGCACGGTCCTGCAAGCGGGCATGACCTTTGCCGTGGATGGCGGCATATCCATTGACGGGCAAACCGCCGGGCGCATTGGCGACAGCATCGTCGTGACCGAAGACGGGTGCGACTACCTCACCCAATACCCGCGCGAATTGCTGGTCACGGAGTCCTGATATGCTGCGGCTCGCGCTTGCTCAGGCCCCGGCCTTAGACAGCCCTGCGGCCCGGTTCGACTGGTTGCGCGATGTCCTGCCAGAGGTGTCAGAACAAGGTGCTGATCTGATCGTGCTGCCCGAGTTGTTCGCCTGCGGTTACAACATTGGCCCAGAGGTCGAGACCCGCGCGGAACCAGTGGACGGATCGACCTTTCAAGACATCAGGAAGCTCGCGCAAGAGCATGATATTGCGATTCATTATGGGTTTTCGGAACGCGGCACAGACGTGATCTACAACGCCGCACAATGCATCAGCAAAGACGGCACACGGCTCAGCCACCAGCGCAAATTGGCGATCCCGCCGGGTTTTGAACGGGACCATTTTACCCCTGGCGAAGGCTGCGACATGTTCACACTGAAGGGCATGAAAATCGCCACACTGATTTGCTATGATGCGGAGTTACCCGAAACTGTGCGTCACGTGGCGGGACTGGGCGCGGAGCTTGTTCTGGTCCCCACAGCACTGGGCGATGCATGGTCATGGGTGGCGGATACGATGATCCCCACGCGCGCCTATGAGAACGGTGTTTACCTTGCCTATGCCAACAGCGCAGGGGTCGAAAACGGTATGCGGTTCCTTGGCTCCAGCGTGATCGCAGGACCTGATGGCCGGGAAGAGGCGCGCGCAGGTGCAGAGCCAACCATCCTGTATGCGCAGCTTGATCCCCAACGTGTCAGGGACGCTCAGGCGCGGCTGCCTTACCTGACAGACCGCCACGCCTTGCGCTTGTAAGCGTCTACGCCCGCTCGATCAGGCCAGAAAAACAGCCGCGTTTCGCGTTATATGCCTGAATGTAAACGATCCGCGCGTCCTCAAACATCTTGTGGATCAGCGGTTCGATCTCGTCGCCTTCGGCAATCTCTGCATCCACGATGAAGCCTTTGTCATCAAGGCCGCGCAGCGCGATTTGGCGCCGTTTCATCACATCCGGCACAACATCAGTTTCGGAATACACCTCATCAGCCCCTTCGCGCACATAGATCGCGTGGCAGGACCGATAAGGCGAGTCCACAGGCAGGTGTTCGAAGTTCAACAACAAAGCCGTGTCCCCGACCTGCATATCCGCCATCCCGACGCGGTCCGGGTAACCGGGAAAATTATCGACGGAGTACCGCCAGACACCATGCGTGGCGAGCTCATCGTCGCTCATGCCATAGAATTTGCGAAACGGCGCAGGGTCGAGCCCGGTGATACGATAGGTCATGGGTTTGGTCCTTTTTACAGAGGTTTGCTGCCCCCAGTTAGACCGACCTATGTGCGCATCTCAGCCCGTTTCCTGCTCTTTTACCCCGCCTGTAGGATTGGTTTTCCAACCCATCCCGGCTTCACCCCGCATCGCGCACCAGCTTCCAGCGGATCGCGTCCAGCAGGGCTTCGAAACTCGCATCCACGATGTTGGCCGACACGCCCACGGTTGCCCAGCGTCGCCCTTGCCCGTCCTCGGAATCGATGATGACACGGGTGACGGCCTCGGTTCCGCCTTGGGTGATGCGCACTTTGAAATCCACTAGCCGGATATCCTCGACAAGCGCCTGATAGGCACCGAGGTCCTTGGCCAGCGCCTTTGCCAGAGCATTGACCGGGCCGCGATCGGACCCTGTCTCGTCCATGGATTCCGAGACGGACAGCTTCTTTTCGCCGCCCACTTTCAGGACAACTACCGCTTCGGACAGCGACACCATCTGATCGTATTTGTTTTTTCGCCGCTCCACCGTGACGCGGTAGCGTTTGACCTCGAAAAACTGAGGCAGTTGGCCCAATTCTTCGCGCGCCAGCAGCTCGAAGGAGGCCTGCGCGGTATCGTAGGAATATCCCTCGTCCTCACGCGCCTTGATCCGATCCAAAATGCGCGGCAATGCCGGGTCGTCGCGGGCCACGTCCAGCCCCATATCAGCCAGCCGTTTGCGCAGGTTCGACTGCCCGGCCTGATTGGACATGGGGATGATGCGTTCATTGCCAACGGTGGCCGGGTCGATGTGTTCGTAGGTGGTCGGGTCCTTCAGGATCGCGCTGGCGTGCAACCCCGCCTTATGCGCAAACGCGCCAGAGCCGACATAGGCCGCCTGTTTCGTCGGCACCCGGTTCAGGATGTCATCCAGCATACGCGACGTGCGGGTGAGGTTCGCCAGAGCGTCTTCGGTTACACCCGTTTCGAACAGGCTGGCATAAGGTTCCTTGAGCAGCAGCGTCGGGATCAGCGCGGTAAGGTTGGCATTGCCACAGCGCTCGCCCAACCCGTTCAGCGTGCCTTGGATCTGGCGCGCCCCCGCCATGACAGAGGCGAGCGATCCGGCCCCAGCCGTTTCGGTGTCGTTATGGGTATGGATGCCGAGTTTGTCGCCGGGGATACCGCTTGCGATGACTTTATCCGTGATCTCCGCAATTTCATGGGGCAGCGTGCCACCATTTGTGTCACAGAGCACAACCCAAGCGCAGCCCGCATCGAGAGCGGTGTGCAGGCATTGCAGCGCATAGGCTGGGTCAGACTTGTAGCCATCAAAGAAGTGTTCCGCGTCAAAGAGCGCCTCGCGCTTGTTGGCGGTGATATGCGCGAAGGAGGCGTGCAGGTTGGTAAGATTTTCGTCCAGCGGGATGCCCAACGCCTCACGCACCTGAAAGTCCGACGATTTGCCCACCAGACAGACCGCGCCCGTGCCCGCGTTCATAACCGCTGCCAGCACATCGTCGTTTTCAGCCGAGCGCCCGGAGCGTTTGGTCATCCCAAAGGCGGTCATCTTGGCGCGAGTCTTGGGGGCGGTTTCGAAAAACGCACTATCCGTCTGGTTCGCCCCCGGCCAGCCGCCTTCGATGTAGTCCACGCCAAGCGCGTCGAGCGCTTCGGCGATCTGGATTTTCTCATGCGTGTGGAACTGCACGCCTTGGGTCTGCTGCCCGTCGCGCAGAGTGGTGTCGAACAGGGAGAGGCGGGTTTTGGTCATGGTGCCACTCTGCAATCTGCGGCTTCATAGTCTCCGCAAAATACCCCAGCCGGGACGCTTGCATCACGGCCAGCGCCAGACCGCCCCCCGCCACACCAAAGGCGTGCTTGCAGCACGACGCGGGCTGGCGCTTTGCCGACACCACACTGCGGATTGACCGCTGTGCGAGTTATTACTTTGCTCTGACCACAACCAAGCCCACTGGCGGTCTGGCACTGGCCTTGCATCGCATCAGCATCTAGGACCTGAAGTCTGTACGTGGATCCAGCCGGGCCACTTGTGGACCGGCCAGCGCCCGGCCGCCCCCCCGGGCGGGCGCTTGTCGCGCCGTGCCCGCGGCCGTGCGATGGCCTCTTTCCGCGCGTCATTTCAACGCCTCGAGTTTGGCAGGATCGAAGTCGGGACGAACTTCGAGATGAACACTATTCTTGCCGATTTGCACTTCGACACCCGCATCAATCAGGGCGGACTTCAATGAGTCTACTTCCTTAAAGTCCTTCGTTTCCATTGCCAGAACTCGTTCATCAGCAAGTCGTTTTGCCAATTCCGACAACGCTGCTTTGACCTGCTCTCCCGGATCGGACTGTTGGTCAACCCAACTGGCCATGGCTGAGTTGTCTTCGAGTAAGCCCAACAAGTTGGCTGAAGCCCGAAAAATACCAACGCGTTGCACATCACTTTCGCTTGCAGACGAGTCCCGGATTTCCAGCGCCAGCTGGTGCAATCTGGTCAAGGCAAGCGACGTGTTCAAATCATCGGACAAGGCTGAAACGACTTGTGGATCAGGGGAATACGAGATGTTTGTATCTGATCTAAGCGAAGTCGCAATAACAAGTGCCTTGTGCCAAAGCCGCAAAGTCGCCTCCGCCTCTGCCCGCTTCTTCTCCGTCCAATCCATCGGCTTGCGGTAATGCGTG
>CAZDXI010000047.1:0-14021 GCA_964509095.1 uncultured Rhodobacterales bacterium | reverse complement strand
CCTTATGTCACCCAAAGATCTTCCTCCCGCTCCGCTTGATATGCTCAACACGCTTGTCTGGGAGGACCTGCCCGACACAGTCCGCCATCAGGCAAAGCGCTGCTTGTTGGACACGCTGGGTGTGGCGGCTGGCGGGCATAGCACCAAGCTGTCGGCTATCATCCGCGACCACGCCGCCGAAGACATGCCCGGATCTGCGCCCATGCTGTTTGACAGCCGCACCAGTTCAATCTCCGGGGCTGCGATGGCGGCTGGCATGATGATCGACTCGCTGGATGGTCACGACGGCTGGAACCCGGCCAAAGGGCATATTGGAGCGCCTTTGCTGCCTGGCTTGCTTGGCATTGCCGCGCAGCACGACACAAGCGGTACGGATTTCCTGACTGCGATGGTGCTCGGCTACGAACTCGGCGGGCGCGGCGCCATCGCACAACATGGCACCTGTCCGGACTATCACACCTCTGGCAGTTGGGGCGCTGTTGCGGTCGCCATCGCGGGGGCTCGTTTGATGGGTCTGGACGCGGAGACAACTCGCCATGCCCTTGGAATCGCAGAATATCACGGCCCCCGCAGCCAGATGATGCGCTGCATCGACTATCCCACCATGCTCAAAGACGGCGCAGGCTGGGGTTCGCTGTGTGGCGTGTCCGCGCTGCAAATGGCCAAGCGCGGGTTTACCGGCGCGCCTGCAATTACCATTGAACAAGCGACGGACTACTTCGCCGACCTCTATGACCGCTGGATCATCACAGAGCAGTATTTCAAGCCCTACCCCGTGTGTCGTTGGGCGCAATCGCCAGTCGAAGGGGTCCTCACCTTGCGACGCGCACATGGTTTGACCGCAAAGGACGTGGATCACATCCGGGTCGAGACGTTCCACGAAAGCTGTCGCCTAGCCACGGCCGAACCGAAAAACACTGAACAGGCGCAGTATTCCACATCTTTCCCCTGTGCCGTGGCCTTGGTGCGCGGTTCTCTGACACCTGCGGACATTGGAGACGACGCTTTGCATGATCCCGAGATTCTCCGCGTGTCTCGCGGCCTGCGGATGGAAGAACATGAACACGCCAACACCAACTTCCCAGCAGAGCGTCTGTCACGCGTCGCACTGGTTCTGAAGAACGGAACCACATTGCAAGGTGAATGGATGAACCCGCTTTGGGCACCAGATGCACCGCCTGATGACGATGCGCTGATCGCCAAGTTCCATAATCTGTCTGATCCCGTACTGGGTGCTGATCGCGCTCAAACCATCCGCGAGGCTGTCTGGAACTTGGATCAAACGCCGCTGTCAGAGCTGACCCGGCACCTGTCCCAATCGCCCTGACACAGGTTTACCCGTCGGCGAAAACCCGCGCGACCAGGTCGGGAAGGTCCGCGTAAGCGTTCAACAACGCCTCTGGCTGCAATGCTGCCATATCATCCCCGGACGGGCCGAAAGTGACAAGGATCGATGGCACACCTGCGGCTTTAGCAGTGTTGCGGTCCGTGTCGCTGTCACCAACCAGACAACACATCTCTGGCGTCCCACCTGCGCGCCGCGCGGCCTCAAACAAAGGTTCCGGGTCTGGTTTGCGCACTGGCAATGTGTCCGCCCCCACAAGGGAGGCAAATGCATCGCGCACGCCCAGCCGTCGCATCAGCTCTTCGGCCAAGCCTTCGGGTTTATTGGTGCAAATCCCGACGCCAAAGCCTTGTTTTGACAGGGTTTGCACTGCGTCCATCGCACCCGGATACATCACCGTGTGCCGATCAAGGTCTTCTGCATAAGCCTCCAACAGCACTGGATAATACTCTGAAATCACAGGGTCCGGATCGTTATGCTCCATCCGCCGCAAGCCTTCCTGTAACATCCGCCGCCCGCCGCGCAGTGCAATGCCTGCATCCTGTTCGGGCAACAGCATGTCCCCTGCCCCCATTTTGCGAAAGCAATGATTGGCCGCAGCGATCAAATCTTGGCTCGTATCCGCCAAAGTTCCGTCCAAATCAAAGATTACACTGCGCATCGACACATCCCTTGTTGTTGCAAGCCGCAATCATGTTTGATCGCTGATCCGCTTGCCCTGAGGGATAGATTGAATAATACGAGCCGGAATAAAAGCGGTAACGAGGCAAAAGATGCAGATCGCCCTGATCATTTTGGCGGCGGGCAAGGGAACGCGCATGCAGTCGGACCTTCCCAAGGTGCTCCACCCTGTGGCGCACGCGCCTTTGTTGACGCATGTCCTGACGACCGGCAAAGCCCTGTCGCCCGCTAGGACAGTGGTCGTCACCGGACATGGCGCAGACCTAGTTGAGGCGGTCACGAAAGAGACCGATGAAACGGCCGTCACTGCACGCCAGACGGAACAGTTGGGTACCGGACATGCCGTAGCCCAAGCCGCACCCGCCTTGGAGGGTTTTGAGGGTCTTGCCCTGATCCTGTTCGGCGACACCCCCTTCATTTCGTTGGAAACGCTGGAAAAGATGCGCGACGCGGCCCAGTCCAACGAGGTCGTCGTACTCGGCTTTGAACCCGCAGACGCAGGGCGCTATGGCCGCCTCGTGATGCGCGGAGACAGCTTAGAGGCGATTGTCGAATACAAAGATGCGAACGAAGAACAACGCGCCATCACACTGTGCAATGGCGGCCTGATGGCCGTGCGCACCCCGCTTTTGTTTGACCTGATCAAACAAACCTCGAATGAAAATGCATCCGGCGAATACTACCTCACCGACATTGTCGCGTTGGCTCGCGCGCAAGGCTTGTCCGCCACGGTTGTGACGTGCGCTGAAGACGAAACCATCGGCATCAACACCCGCGCACAACTCGCGCAAGCCGATGGCTATTTCCAATCCCGCGCCCGTGCAACGGCTATGGACCTTGGCGTGACGCTAATGGATCCTGACACAGTTTATTTCGCCCATGACACGGTCATCGGACGTGACACAATGATCGAACCAAACGTCGTCTTTGGCTCCGGTGTGACGGTCGAATCCGGCGCACATATCCGGGCGTTTTCCCATCTGGAAGGTTGTCACGTGAGCCGCGACGCCGTCGTTGGCCCTTATGCTCGCCTGCGCCCCGGTGCGGAGATCGCTGAAGGCGCACGCATCGGCAACTTTGTTGAAATCAAAAACGCAGAAATCGCCGAAGGGGCCAAGGTCAATCACCTCACCTATGTGGGCGATGCCAGCGTGGGTGCGCGCGCGAATATTGGCGCCGGGACTGTGACTTGTAACTACGACGGATACCTCAAACACCGCACGGAAATCGGGGAAGGCGCGTTCATTGGCTCCTCCACGATGCTGGTTGCGCCCGTCAAAGTGGGGGCGGGTGCGCTGACCGCCTCTGGTTCTGTCATCACCGAAGACGTGCCGGCCGACGCGCTCGCGCTGGGTCGTGCCAAGCAGGTAACGAAACCGGGTATGGCAGCGAAATTGTTCGAAATGTTAAAGGCCAAGAAGGCCAAACTGGGTAAAGGCTAGTCAAAATGTGTGGAATTATTGGTGTCCTTGGCGATCACGAAGTCGCCCCCATCCTTGTTGAAGCGCTGAAACGGCTCGAATATCGCGGCTATGACAGCGCTGGGATTGCAACTGTGAATGATGGCACACTGGACCGTCGCCGCGCGGTGGGCAAACTCGTGAACCTGTCCGACCTGCTCGTGCATGATCCGCTGGCCGGACGCGCCGGGATTGGTCATACACGCTGGGCGACCCATGGTGGGCCAAGCGTACCCAATGCGCACCCGCACAAATCAGGCCCCGTCGCCGTCGTGCACAACGGCATTATCGAGAACTTTCGCGAATTGCGCGAAGAACTGGCTGATGCAGGCCTCGCTTTTGAAACGGAAACTGACACCGAAACCGTTGCCCTGCTCTGTCACAAGTACATGAACGATGGCAACTCCCCTGTCGATGCAGCCATGGCGACGGTGGACAGGCTCGACGGCGCCTTCGCGTTGGCGTTCCTGTTTGAAGGCGAAGGCGATCTGATTGTCGCCGCACGCAAAGGATCTCCGCTTGCTATCGGACATGGCGAGGGTGAGATGTATCTTGGCTCCGACGCGATCGCGCTGGCCCCGCTGACCGACAAGATCACTTACCTCGAAGAAGGTGACCGCGCGATCCTGACCCGCAACAGCGTCGAAATTCGCGACGAAGCCGGCAAATTGGCCAACCGCGATATGCGCCGCATCGAAATCGACGCCACGCGCATCGACAAAGCCGGGCACAAGCACTTCATGTCCAAGGAAATTGCGGAACAGCCCGCCGTGATCTCCCGCGCGATCGACCACTATGTGCAGAACGACGCGATCAACCTGCCCCAGATCGATTTCACCAAGATCGAACGCCTGACCATGGTCGCTTGTGGCACAGCGTTCTATGCCTGCCTGACCGCAAAGTACTGGTTCGAACAGATCGCGCGTCTTCCGGTGGAGGTCGATATTGCCTCTGAATTCCGCTACCGCGAGCCTCCCATCGCGCCGGGCACGCTGGCGTTGTTTGTGTCCCAATCGGGGGAGACCGCAGACACCCTCGCCGCACTGCGTTACTGCCATGAAAAGGCAGACAAGATCGTCTCAGTGGTGAACGTGCCGACCTCCTCCATCGCCCGCGAATCCGATGTGGCGCTGCCAATCCTCGCTGGTGTGGAAGTCGGCGTTGCCTCGACCAAAGCCTTCACTTGCCAGTTGACCGTTCTTCTGTCGCTGGCCCTGAAAGCCGCCGAAGCACGCGGCACGCTGGATGCCAAAGCTCTTGCCGCCCATGTCGATGCGATGAAGACCTTGCCCGGCGCAATCAACGTCGCCCTTGGCGCTGAAGACCAGATGCGCGACGCCGCCCGCAAGATTTCCGAAGCGCGCGATGTCATCTTCTTGGGCCGTGGCCTGATGTACCCGCTGGCGCTCGAAGGCGCTCTGAAACTCAAGGAAATCAGCTACATTCACGCGGAAGCATATGCGTCAGGCGAGTTGAAACACGGCCCCATCGCATTGATCGACAAACATGTGCCCGTGGTCGTTATGGCCCCGCGCGACGCGCTCTTTGATAAGACAGTATCCAACATGCAAGAAGTCATGGCCCGCAAAGGCAAGGTCGTGCTGATCTCTGACAGTGATGGTCTCACGGAAGCTGGCGACGGCACTTGGACCCAGATCGAGATGCCCAAGTCCGAGGACATCGTGGCCCCGATCCTCTATGCGATCCCGGCGCAACTGCTGGCCTATCACACGGCAGTGGCCAAAGGCACCGATGTGGATCAGCCGCGCAACCTTGCCAAATCCGTAACGGTGGAATGACCCCGCAAGACGCCCTTGATCAGATCACAGCTCTGGCTGATCCCGGTCGTGCCGAACAGGCCCGCGCCTATCATAAGATCGACCGCCCTTATCTTGGGGTTGCGAACCCAGTCCTGAACGACCTCACCCGGGACTGGCGCAAAGTTATGGACGCCGACGCGCGTGTCGACACCGCGCGCCACCTTTGGGATACCAACATCTATGAGGCACGCCTGGCAGCCTCAAAACTTCTGACCACAGCGCAGATTCGCCCCGACGACACCGCCGCTTGGGAGTTGATCCGCTCTTGGCACGTGGATTTCGACAGCTGGGCGATCGCCGATCACGCCTGCATGGCCGGGCAAAAGCGCCTTGTCAAAGACCCTGCCCGCGTAGACCAGATCGAAGCATGGACCACGTCTGAACACATGTGGACCCGTCGCGCGGCTCTTGTCATCACTCTGCCCTGGACGAAACAGAACCACCCCAAACCGCAGGACCTCGTCATCCGCGACCGCGTTCTTGGCTGGGCCGCCACATACGTTCCTGACCGTGACTGGTTCATCCAGAAGGCGATCGCTTGGTGGGTCCGTGAACTCTCCAAACACGACTTCCCTCGCGCGGAAGCCTTCATTGCCACCCATGGCGACGCTCTCAAACCGTTCGCGCGCAAGGAAGCAACCAAGTACTTTTAGCGCTTCATCTGTCCGGAAATACCTCAGGAGGTTTGGAGGACTGGTCCTCCAAGGCCCGCGCGGCCCCGCGCAGATAAAATCGCGTGCGCGCAGCGCTCCGGAAGGTCAACCGCCCGAATACACCTCGACCTCGGGCAAACCTGTCAACGGCGCCTCCAGCAGGCGCAAGGCTGCGAGCGACATCCGGCTTCCAGCTGTGGCAGGTCCCTCAATCGGGATCAGGGTCACCTGAACTGACTTTCCATTCGTCGGATACACGACCCGCCCCGGTCCCTCAGCCGTCACAAGCGGCGTCTTCAGCCAAAAGCCGGGTTCCGTCGGAGACCCAAGGGATGCAATCGTGCGCCCCAAAGCGCGTTCACCACCCGCAACCGGTGTTTCCAAAGCAGCCTCGCGCTGCTCCACTGTGGTGGTATCAAACTGTTCTTGCGTACGCGCAGCGGGAGGTGGTGGACGCACAGCCTCACGCACCCTTTCCAGAAATCCGTCCGGGCGTGCACGCGGTCGTATGGCAATATCCGAACTCACACCGCCGACGCGGGGCTCTCCGACCATTCCATCCGAACCCGGAGCAGCGACGCAACCGGACAAGACAACCCCGACAAGGGCAATTGTTCCCCAACTTTTCATGGCGCAAGGATAATCACATGGCGCCAAGTCCCGCAATCCACTCAAAGCCCCTTGCCCCGCAACAGGTGCATCTTTACCTATGTTACCATGACACTGCCATTGATTGATCCCTTCGCCCGCGCAATCAACTACTTGCGCGTCTCGGTCACCGACCGCTGCGATTTCCGCTGCGTCTATTGCATGTCCGAAAACATGACCTTCCTGCCCAAGAAAGAGCTTCTGACGCTGGAAGAACTGGATCGCATGTGTTCGACCTTCATCCGTCTTGGCGTAAAAAAGCTGCGCATCACGGGTGGGGAACCACTTGTTCGGCGCGATATCATGACCTTCTTTGGCGCGATGGGGCGGCATCTGGACTCCGGCGCGTTGGAAGAGCTGACGTTGACCACCAATGGCTCGCAACTTGAAAAGTTTGCGCAACCCTTGGCGGATGTTGGTGTGAAACGGATCAATATCTCGCTTGATACGCTCGACGATGCCAAGTTCGCAGACATCACGCGTTGGGGCCGGCTGCCGCAAGTTCTGCGCGGTATTGATGCAGCACAGAAGGCTGGATTGCGCATCAAGATCAATGCCGTTGCCCTGAAAGGGTTCAACGAAGACGAGCTGCCAACGATCACTCAGTGGTGTGCCGAACGCGACATGGACCTGACCTGGATCGAAGTCATGCCCATGGGTGATATTGGCAACGAAAACCGTCTGGGCCAGTACTGGTCCTTGGACGACGTGCGCGCGGCCTATGACACAAGTTACACAGTGACAGATATTGCAGAACGCACCGGTGGCCCGGCTCGCTATGTCCGGTTGGAAGAAACCGGCCAGAAAATCGGCTTTATCACGCCGCTGTCTCACAATTTCTGCGAAAGCTGCAATCGCGTGCGCATCACCTGCACTGGCGAAATCTACATGTGTCTGGGGCAGGAAGACATGGCCGACCTGCGCCCGCCACTGCGCAACAACCCACTGGACGATGCCCCCCTCGAAGACGCCATTCGCGCAGCCATCGCATTAAAACCAAAGGGTCACGATTTTGATTACTCGCGTCAGGCGCTTGATGGACAGATGTCGCGCCATATGAGCCACACGGGCGGCTGATCTTCCATGACAGCCCTCTACCGGGCCTATGTGGCGCTGAGCCAACTGGCTTTGCCGATTGCCGCCCGGATTGAGCGGAGCAAGCTCGACAAAGCAAACGTCGCGGATCGCGCCAAAGAAAAACTCGGCAATCCATCACAGGACAGGCCCCAAGGGCAGTTGATCTGGTTTCATGCGGCGTCCGTGGGCGAGTCCTTATCGGTTTTGTCATTGATCACACAGATGGGTGCTTTGCTGCCCAAGGCCGAATTCCTGATCACAAGCGGCACGGCCACCTCTGCGACTCTCGTCGAGCAACGCATGCCACCACGCTGTCGCCACCAGTTCGCACCACTTGATGCACCCGGCCCTCTCACCCGGTTCCTTGGTCATTGGCGGCCAGATGCTGGCATCTTTGTCGAAAGCGAACTCTGGCCGCAGATGTTGAAACGCAGCAATGACGCAGGGCTTCCATTGGCCTTGGTAAACGCGCGTTTGTCGGATCGTTCCTTGGCTGGATGGGCCAAGCGCCCCAAGACTGCCGCGGTGCTGTTTCAGTGTTTTCGCGTGATCCTGACCCAAACAGAGGCACTACGACGAAGTCTCATCGATCTCGGCGCACCCGAAGATCGCATCGCACATGGGATCAACCTGAAGTCCCTTTCCGCGCCTTTGCCGATTGACGACGCTTTGCGTGTCGACATGCAAACCGCATTGGCGAACCGCCCCGTCTGGATCGCAGCATCGACCCATCCCGGAGAGGAAAACACCATCCTCGACGCACACAAACGTCTCTTGGCGGCTTTCCCGGACCTGTGCCTGATCCTTGCCCCAAGGCACCCCGACAGGGGAGACGAGGTTGCCGACCTGATAACTGCGCGTGGTTGGACCGCCCCGCGCCGCAGCACAGGTGCCCTTCCAGAGGGTCCTGTGTATCTGGCTGACAGTCTGGGTGAGCTTGGGACGTGGTATGCGTTGGCCCCTATCGTCTTTCTAGGCGGATCGCTTTTGCCGATTGGCGGGCACAATCCATTTGAAACCGCACAATCCGGCGTTGCGACTTTGTCCGGTCCTCATGTGACAAACTTTGCTGATACATATGCGGAAATGACCGCGACCGGGGCGGCCCGCCTGACCCAAGACGCGGCGGAAATCGCGGCGCAGGTTGAAACATGGCTGTCAGACCCCTCGTCCCTGAACGCTGCCAGAGACGCGGCCAAAACCTTCACAGAAAGCCAATCCGGCCAAATTACGCAGGTCGCAGAACAGTTGATTGCGGAATTAGACCTCGGGCCAGTCGATGCCTGATCTGTTCGTTACCAACTTCAATCGGAACTTCACTGGCGTCTCGGCCACCGCTGCAAACGTCATCCGCCAGCAGCGAGACCGGTACGATCTTCGCCTTGTTGGTGTGGAATTGCCCGGCTGCCCCGCCCCGGTTCCGCTTCGCCTTGCACGTGCGTTGTCCGTGCGACCACCTGATGACAAGGCATTTTCGATCTGGCACGTTCGCCGCAACACGGAAATGCGGGCCGGATTGTGGGCGCGGGATGTGCTGCGCTTGCCAATCAAACTGGTGTTTACATCCGCCGCGCAACGCCGCCATTCCGCGTTTCCGCGATGGCTGATCTCGCGCATGGATGCGGTGATTGCGACAACCGACAAAGCGGCGGAGTTCGTTCCACATGTACGCGCCATCGTGCCACACGGGGTGGACACGGACCTGTTTCGTCCAGCCGAGGATCGCGCCACGGCGTGGGCTGCACAGGATGCAGGCGGCACACTGGCCATCGCCACGATAGGACGTGTAAGGCCCGAAAAAGGCACAGACCTTTTTGTCGAAGCCATGATCCGCCTGCTTCCAGACGTTCCCGGCGCCGTCGCGCTGGTCATCGGCCGCGCTGGCAAGCAGCACGAAGCTTTCCAAAAAGGTTTGGAAGACAAAGTCGTCGCCGCCGGTTTAGCTGATCGCATTCGCTTCACCGGGGAGGCCCCAGCAGAGCGCCTACCCGAAGTGATGCGATCGCTGAGCCTTGTTGTGCAAATGCCGCGCTATGAAGGTTATGGGATGGTCCCGCTGGAAGCCATGGCATCTGGTGTTCCGTTTGTCGCGACAGACGCAGGCTACTACCGCAGTTTCGCAGCACAGGGTCGATCCGGTACGGTCGTCGATTTGGAAGATGTGACCCGTGCGGTTGATGCCGCAAAGTCACTCCTAACGGATGAGGCCCGGCATCGCGCAGCGTCGCTCGCCGCCCGAGAGATCGCGGTCTCACAATTCAGCGCAGCCCGTGAAGCCGATGGCATTGCTGCGGTCTATGAAGACTTGTGGAACAACGGCTGAGTGGCCGTTGCAGCACGTTCAAAGAATCAGCCCCGCGACGCGTTAACGTCGCGGGGCTGATCGCATCGGAACCTGCCAAGACTTTAGTTCGCTGGCATCCGCTGTTCGATGATCTCTGCCCACCAGCTACACCCTGCGGGAATGGCATCATCGTTGAAGTTATATTCTGGGTGATGCACCATCGCCGTGTCCCCGTTCCCGATCAGGATGTAGGCGCCGGGGCGTTCTTCTAGCATGAACGCGAAATCCTCACCGCCCATAACGAGAGGGGCTTCCTCACAGTCACCGGACACGGATTTCGCAACCTCTGCTGCGAACTCTGTTTGCTCATCATGGTTGACCATCACCGGGTAGTTGCGGTGGTAATCCACGCTGGCCTTGCCGCCGAACGTCGTTGCGATGCCTTCGCAAATCTCGTTCACGCGCTTTTCAGCCAGATCCCGCATCTCCGCACTCATCGTGCGCACAGTGCCTTTCAACGCGACCTTTTGCGGGATGACGTTGAACGCATTGCTGGCCGTCTCAAAGGAGGTTACCGATACCACGATCCGGTCAATCGGGTCCGCATTCCGGCTGACGATAGATTGCAGAGCCGTCACCGCGTGGCTGGCCATCAAGGTCGTATCAATCGTCTCCTGCGGTTTGGCCGCGTGTCCTCCCAGGCCTTCGAACTCGATTTCCAGCAAGTCGGTCGCGGCAAAGAATGCCCCCGAACGGATCGCGAAATCGCCGACCGGACGACCGGGCCAATTGTGCATCCCGTACACTTCCTGAATGCCCCAGCGGTCCATCATGCCGTCTTCGCACATCTCGCGCCCACCACCGCCGCCTTCTTCGGCGGGCTGGAATATCACCACGCAAGTGCCGTCAAAGTTGCGTGTCTCGGACAGGTACTTTGCCGCACCAAGCAGCATCGCCGTGTGTCCGTCATGCCCGCAGGCATGCATTGCGCCATCATTCTTGGAGGCATAGTCGAGCCCTGTCTGTTCTGTCATCGGCAGCGCGTCCATATCAGCACGCAGACCGATCACCTTACCGGAGCCGTTCGACTTGCCCTTGATGACGCCCACAACGCCGGTGCGCCCGATGCCTTCGACCACTTCGTCACAGCCAAACGCTTTCAGCTTTTCGGCGACCAAAGCAGACGTCCGGTGCGTATCAAACAGCACTTCGGGGTGCATGTGGATGTCACGCCGCCATTCGGTCACTTCGTCTTGCAATTCGGCAAATCGGTTCTTCACAGGCATATCAATCTCCTTCAGCCACCCAGCGGCATGCGCGTTTCCGCCAATTCGGCGAACCAGCTGCATCCAGCCGGGATCGCATCATCGTTAAAGTCATACTTCGTATTGTGCAAATCGGCACTGTCACCGTTGCCAATGAACATATAAGCGCCCGGGCGCGCGTTCAGCATTTCGGCAAAGTCTTCCCCGGCAAGTGTGGGCGGTTGATCGGTGATCACCTCCCCTGCCACGCTGCGCGCCGCCTCTGCCGCGTATCCTGTTTCCACGTCATGGTTCACAGTCGGCGGGACGAGGATCATGTTGTTAAGCGTCGCCGTGCACCCATGCGCGGTCGCGATACTGTCGCAGATCGTCTGCATGCGCGTGCGGATCATTTCCCCATCTTCGGGCGTGACATAGCGCGTGGTGCCCTTCAGCTCGATCCGTTCGGGAATGACGTTATAGGCGTCTGGATGGGACTGAATGCCGCCGACCGTGACCACGACGGTGCTCAGTGGTTCCGCATTACGCGATGCAATCGTCTGCAAGGCCAGCACAATGCTTGCCGCTGCCGGGGCGGGATCAACGGACAGATGCGGCATCGCCCCATGTGCGCCCTTGCCCGTCACGGTCAGGTCAAAGAAATCGACCGCCCCCATCAACGGCCCTGCGCGCGTCGCGAACTGTCCCGGAGCAAGACCCGGCCAATTATGCATGCCGTAGACCTCATCAATCTCGAACCTGTCCAGAACGCCCTCTTCCACCATCGCGCGTGCGCCGCCGCCGCCCTCTTCGGCGGGTTGGAACAAAAGGACTACCGTGCCGTCAAAGTTCCGCGTCTCCGCCAGATAGCGCGCCGCACCAAGCAACATCGCTGTGTGCCCATCATGCCCACAGGCGTGCATCGCTCCTGCGTTTTGCGACGCATGGGGCAGCCCGGTTTCTTCCTGCATGGGCAGCGCGTCCATATCCGCGCGAAAGCCAAGAACGCGACCAGAGCCAGACGTCTGCCCACGGATCACACCGACCACACCGGTTTGGCCAACGCCGGTCACAACCTCATCACAGCCAAATGCGCGCAGCTTGTCCGCCACGATCCCAGCGGTGCGGTGCTCTTCGAACCGGATTTCCGGGTGCTGATGAATATCGCGCCGCCACGCCGTGATCTCATCATGCCAGTCTGCAAAACGGTTCTTGATCGCCATGGGGTAACTCTCCTTCAGACAGAGGGGCCGAGCACAATAGGTGATCCATCGGTGAAACGAGACAAGCGGAAGCGCCGCAAATCATGCCCAGGATCGGTGTCCATGGCGAGCTTTGCCAGCACCTGCCCCATGCCGGGGCCAATGCCAAAGCCATGACCGCTGAACCCCGTGCCCACAATCAGGCCCGGGATCGCGGCGACCTTGTCCACCACAGGGACAACATCCGGCATTGTGTCGATCATACCCGCCCACGCCTTTTCAAGCCGGACCGGCCCAAGTTGCGGGAACAGCTCTCCAAAGGTCTGCGCAATCTGGCGCAGTTTTTTTATGTTCGGTGACGGGTTTAGCACGCGCATGTTTTCAAACGGGCTGACTTCGTCCATCTCCCATTTGCGCGGTGTGCGCCAAGCGTCGGGATACCCTTTGGGTGCGGGGCCAAGGAATTTGGTGCCCGTTGGGTGTGCCTTGAGTTGGGTTTTGTAGTGCGGAAAGGCGCGCAACGCGTCGGGGCCGATGAAGAACTCGTGAAAGCCCCCGGCAGCCAGCGTGTAGCCGCCATCGTCGCGCCGCCGCCACGCGACGTTATCTTCGGCCACTGCCAATTCACCGATATCGGGCAAGGGCTGCGTTGCCCCGACTGAGGCGCGCACCGACAGCTGTGGAATGTCTACACCTTGCGCCCGCAGGAACAGGGATGACCATGCGCCCCCTGCCACCACAACGCGCGAACAGGCAATGCGGCCCGCTTCAGTGAAAACGCCACTGACCTCTCCGCCTTCCAGATCAAGCCCGCGCACGGCGCAATCCTCAACCAATATCGCGCCGTCCCGCTCTGCCATGGAGGCCAGCGCAGGCACGGCCACAGCAGGCTCGGCGCGCAGATCGCTCGCCGTGTGCAAGCCGCCCACATAAGTGCGCCCGAAATCCGGGGTCATTCCAGCGACTTCGCGCAAAGACAACATGCGGCTGTCAATGCCGAGGTCTTCCGCCTGTATCCACCAATCGCGAAAGCGCGACAGCTCTTCTTCGGTCTTGGCAAGATAGGACACACCCACCTGACGCAACCCGAGATCAGCATTGGTTTCGCCCGCATATTGCAGCCACAACTGGCTGGCTTCCTGCATGATGGGTAACTCATCAAGGTCGCGCCCCTGCTGGCGGATCCAGCCCCAGTTGCGGCTGGACTGTTCGCCCGCGATGCGGCCTTTCTCACAGAGCACTACCTTTTGCCCTGCGCGCGCAATGTTCAGCGCGGTACAAACGCCAATGACGCCACCGCCAATGACAACGACATCTGCAGCCTCTGGCGGAGGTCCGGGATAGGAAACGGGGTGCGACTCAGTAATCGGAAAAGACATGGGCGTACCCTACGCAACCGGCCTGCAAGAGCAAGTCAAGCGAAGGCGCATCTTGCTTCATCTGTCCAGAAATACCTCGGGGGGGCGAACCTTTTGTTGCGCCATTGGTTCAAGCCCAATGGGCGACGGGGCTGTCCCCTCACCCCGATCCTAGTCGCCTTGCGCCTCTGCCCGGTATTTCCCGGACACATCCATCGCAAGCGTCGCGGCCATGAACCCATCCAGATC
>CAZDXI010000046.1:0-14139 GCA_964509095.1 uncultured Rhodobacterales bacterium | reverse complement strand
TGCACCCCCAAGGCGATCATCGCTGCATCTTGCGGGTTGGAGCCTGGTCGCGTTGTGAAATACAAGCCGCTGCTCGACGGCGCGATAGACATCGCCACGCACAAACCCGACACCTGCGTGATCCTCCAACGTGAGCAACAGACCTGCGATCTGATCCCCGGCCGTGATGTAGATTGGTATGCCTGTCAGGAGGGCGTTGCCCCGGCTGACTGTGTGCCGGTTGAAGGCAACCACCCGGTTTATATCCTTTATACCTCTGGCACGACTGGCGCGCCCAAAGGCGTTGTGCGTCATACAGCGGGTCACATCGTGGCGCTGCAATGGACGATGAAGAACATTTACAACGTCGATCCGGGTGAGGTTTTCTGGGCCGCGTCCGATGTGGGCTGGGTCGTGGGGCACTCCTATATCGCTTACGCGCCGCTGTTTGCGGGGAACACCACGATTGTGTTTGAAGGAAAGCCGATTGGTACGCCAGATGCCTCCACCTTTTGGCGCGTGATTGAGGAGCACAACGTCAAGACCTTCTTCACCGCACCAACTGCGATCCGTGCGGTGAAGCGCGAAGACCCCAAAGGTGAGCTGGCGGCGAAACACGACCTGTCAAACCTTTGCGCGCTGTTCCTTGCCGGCGAACGTGCCGACCCGGACACCATCGAATGGGCACAAAAGACGCTGGATAAACCGGTGATTGACCACTGGTGGCAGACTGAAACGGGCTTTTCCATTGCGGCCAACCCGATGGGGCTGGAACTGCTGCCGGTCAAGATCGGTTCGCCTGCTGTGGCAATGCCAGGCTATGACGTGCAGATTTTGGACGATGCAGGTCATGAGGCACCCGCAGGAGAACTGGGCGCAATTGCCGTAAAATTGCCGCTGCCGCCGGGTACGCTGCCGACGCTGTGGAACGCGCCGGAGCGGTATCAATCGAGCTACCTCAACGCGTTCCCCGGCTACTACGAAACCGGCGATGCGGGCATGAAGGACGAGGACGGATATCTTTACATCATGGCGCGCACGGATGACGTCATCAACGTGGCCGGGCACCGCCTGTCCACGGGCGGCATGGAGGAGGTCCTCGCTGCGCACAAGGATGTCGCGGAATGCGCGGTGATCGGCGTGACCGACAGTTTCAAGGGGCAACTGCCGGTCGGGTTCTTGTGCCTGAACACCGGCTGCAACCGCCCGCATGCGGAGATCGTGGGCGAAGTCGTGAAACTCGTGCGTGAGAAAATCGGCCCTGTCGCCGCGTTCAAACTGGCCGTCGTGGTGGACCGCCTGCCCAAGACACGTTCCGGCAAAATCCTGCGCGGGATCATGGTCAAGATCGCGGACGGAGCAGAGTACAAAATGCCTGCCACCATCGACGACCCCGCCATTCTCGACGAAATCCGCGACGCGCTGAAAACCATCGGCTATGCTGGGAGTTGACACTGCTTAGGCCGGAGGCCGCATTTGGGTGACTCAGTAGATGCAAGGCGACCCGAAATCTGGGATATCGCCGGATGGATCCTGCAGGAAGGACTGCAGGGCACTCAGTTCGATGTGCTGATCGAAACCCTGTGCAAACGGCTGGTGGACGCGGGTATGCCCCTGCTGCGCGCCAATTTTTCGATGCGCGCACATCACCCGGAAATCGGGGCCTTTGCCTATCGCTGGAAGCGCAAGGAGGGGCTGCTGCACGAGGAATACAGCCGCGACGTGACTGTCTCGACCGGCTGGGATCAAAGCCCGCTCAAAACGCTTGTCGACGGAAACGATCCTGAATTCCGTCAACGCCTGTCCAAAGAGCATGAACCCTTTGCCTATCCGCTGTTCGACGAACTGGTTCAGGAACAGGGTGCGACGGATTATTTCGCGACCCAGCTTGTGTTTTCTGACGATGGCACATGGACCCCGGCCAATCAGGAACGTTACACCGTCGGCCTGCTTGTGTCGTGGACAAGTGACGCGCCGGACGGGTTTGAAGACCGCGATCTTGACGATATTCGCTTTCTGATCCCGGTTCTTGGCCTCGCGCTGAAAAGCAATTCCAACTACAAAATGGCGCAGGATTTGTTGTCCGCCTATTTGGGCGGGGATGCGGGCGCGCGGGTGCTGTCGGGGGATATCGCGCGCGGGTCGTTGCAAAATATAGAGGCGGTGATCCTGTATCTTGATTTGGCAGGGTTCACCAAACTGTCCGAAGCCCTGCCCGGCAATGAGGTGATCGATCTGCTCAACGACTATTTCGGAGCCATGGTGCCGCTGATCGAGAAGCGCGGCGGCAATGTTTTGAAGTTCATGGGCGATGGGTTACTCGCGATATTTGCCAAAGACGATGTGCCCGCCGCCGAACTGGCCGCGATCAAGACTATCCGCCAGATCGAAGCCGCCTTTGTCGAGATCAACGAACGCCGCGCAGCGGACGATTTGCATTGCACCGGATTTACAGCCGCCGCACACGCGGGAGATGTTCTTTACGGCAATATCGGCGCGCCCAACCGGCTCGATTTCACGGTGATTGGTCCGGCTGTGAACACGGCTGCGCGGATATCCGCCATGACCGCGCATGTGGATCAGCCCATCGTCATCGGGGCGAATGTGGCCCGTCCGCTCCTGTCTTTGCGGGACGATCTGGTGTCCCTGGGCACCTACCGGCTGCGCGGCGTGAGTGAGCGGCAGGAACTCTTCACGCTGGATTGAACGGATCGGTGATTGCGCAAACAGGCCCTTCCCGCCTAGGCTGGCCACGTACCGACACGAAAGGCCCGCCAATGAAACACCTCTGGACCGCTATCGCGTTTGCGCTGGCCCCTTTGACCGCCTTCGCCGCAGGGAGCGAACGTATTCAGGTCAAAGGCGAAATCATCGACACGTGGTGCTACTATTCCGGCGTCATGGGCGGCCCGGATGCGGTGGTTGGCTCGGCCCATCACACCTGCGCCTTGTGGTGCTCTGCTGGGGGTATCCCTGTGGGGCTGCTGGCCGAAGATGGCACGGTCTATATGGTTCTGAAAGTGGGCGAGGATGACCAATCCGCGGGGGGCGACACGCTGTTGAAGCTGGCCGCGCACACAGTCGAGGCCGATGGCATGCTGTATGAACGCGACGGACTCAAATACCTGATCGTCGCGGATGTGGTGTCCGATCTCGATATCCAGAACCGCACCCACGAAGACTATGGCAACATTCCCCCCTTCTCATTCCCGGATCCGAACAAATGAAGCGTCTTGCCTTTGCCCTGTCCCTGATCGCAGCCCCTTTGGCTGCACAAGATTTCTCCGAAGGCTCCAACGCAAGAAGCTGGAACCTTTATGCCGAAGTGCCCGCCACGTTTGAGGCCAAAGTCGTCGATATTGCGTGCGAACTCACCGGCGACTGCCCTGCCGACTGCGGGGCCGGAACGCGCCAAATGGGCTTGCTGCGCAGCGCGGATGGGAAACTGATCCTTGCTATGAAGAACAATCAGCCGAACTTTATGGGCGCGAACCGCGACCTTGCACCGTTTTGCGGGCAAACCGTGACGGTGGACGGCTTGATGATTACGGACCCGGACCTGAATGCGGACAATATCTATCAGGTGCAAACGATCTTGACCGAAGGGGCGGACAAGCCTGTGAAGGCAAACAAGGCCAGCAAAATCTGGGCCGCTGAGAACCCCGACGCCAAGGGCAAAGGCCCATGGTTCCGCCGTGATCCGCGCATCAAGGCAATCATCGCGGAAGAGGGTTACCTTGGCCTTGGGTTGGAAGAAGACAAAACGTACGCCGAGGAAAACTTCTGATGCGGCTGGCCGCACTACTGGCCTGTTTGGCGACCCCTGCCCTTGCCACCAACCCGTTCCCGGTTGACTTGGGCGGGCCGTATGAGCTGACCGACCAGCACGGACAGACCCGCACCGAAGCGGACCCCGATGGCAACGCGCAGCTGATCTTTTTCGGCTATGCCAATTGTCTGAACATCTGCTCTGCCGCGTTGCCCTTGATGGCGCAGGTGACAGACGCTTTGGCCGCAGATGGGCTGGCGGTCACTCCGGTGATGATCACAATCGACCCTGCGCAAGACACGGTGGAGACGATGGACGAACCACTTGCCGCACATCACCCGCGCTTTGTCGGATTGACCGGCACGCAGGATGCGCTGTCGCAAGCCTATACCGCGTTCAAAGTCTCGTTCGAGCCGCTGTTTGAGGATCCCGAATATGGTTGGATCTACAGCCACACCGGGTTCATCCATGTGATGGATGGGCACGGAGAACTGCTGACACTGCTCCCTCCTGTGTTGGATGCAGATCAGATGACCGAGATCGTGCGCGGCTACCTGCCCGGTTCTGGCTGACGCTTGCCAGCCCGGTCTGCTGACGTTAGGGCATTGAACCGAGTTCATGAAACAGGCCAGCGATGTCGAGCAAAACAGAAACCCGCCGCGCGAAACTTCGTGAAAAACTGATCGACGTGGCCGAGGCCCGGATTTCGTCTGGTGGCCTGCATGCGCTGAAAGCGCGGGACATCGCCAAGGAAGCGGGTTGCGCGCTGGGGGCGATCTATACCCATTTTGACGATATGCAGGCTCTGATCATGGCGGTGAACGGGCGCACGTTTCGGCGTTTGGGTGCGGCAGTGACGGATGCTGTGGAAACTCAAAAACCCGAAGATCCGCACAAACGTCTGATTGTGATGGGCTGCGCCTATCTGCATTTCGCCGGGGACAACACCCCGCTGTGGCGGGCTTTGTTTGATCTGGAAATGTCGACCGATGGTCCGGTGCCGGACTGGTACATGGCCGAACTGGCGTCCCTATTTACAATTATCGCGCATCCTTTGGCGCGGATTTACCCGGACAAAGGTCGTGAAGACCTGGATATCTCTGTCCGGGCCCTGTTTTCCGCGGTGCATGGCATTGTGCTTCTGGGGCTGGAAAAACGAATCTCTGCTGTGCCAATGGCGCAGATTGAAGCGATGATCTCTGAACTTCTGTCCGACATCGGACGCTGAAGCATTTCTTTTTAATTGTTAACGGTTTGGAAACGCTACGTTTCTGAACGTCGTTCACATTTTTCTTGAACGCCGTTCATGAATTACCATATACCAATCCATGAACGATGTTCACGATTGAAGAAAAGGAAAACGATATGTTCTCTACACTGCGCACCCTTGTTGCCGGGGCAAACGCACGGGCCGAAGAAACCGTGCGCGACATCTATTCAATTGAACTGATTGAACAAAAAATCCGCGAAGCCACCACAAGCATGAAAGCGGCCAAGGTCAGCCTTGCGGGTCTGATCCAGCGTAAACGCGCCGAAGAACGTCAGGCCGACGCATTGCAGGAACGGATCGACGACCTCGCCTCGCGCATCAAAGCGGCGCTGGAAGCGAAAGAAACCGCGCTCGCAGAAGAGGCCGCGCAAGCCATCGCGACCATGGAAAATGAACTGACTATGCGTATGGAAACCATCCGGCGTCTGGAAAGCCGCGTGATGCGACTGGAAGGCTCGGTCGAGACCGCACATCGTCGCCTGACGGACCTGAAACAAGGCGCCATCGCGGCCAAGGCCATGAAACGTGAACAGCAATTGCAGGCACGTCTGGGACATACGGGCGATTTGTCCGGCTCTGCCATGGACGAAGCGGAAGAACTGATCGCCTCAGTCATGCAGCGCGATGACCCGTTCGAGCGTTCGGAAATCCTGCGCGAGATCGACGCCGGGCTCGATCACACAACTGTTGCCGACCGCATGGCCGCAAAGGGCCTTGGGTCTTCCACGAAAACCACAGCCGCCGATGTTCTGGCGCGCTTCAAGTAACCCCAACTAAACCTGAAGGAATATCCCAATGAACAACCTCGTAGAACGCAACGACAACACCCTGATTATGTTCATCAATCTGGCAGGCGTAATCCTCGCTTACGGTTTGCTTGGCCTCAGCCTCTATCTGTCGACCGAGGTGCCGCTGTCCACCAAAGGTTACTGGGGCATGGGCGTACTGATGCTGACGATCTCGTTGATCAACGTCGTGAAATACCGCTTTGACTGGAAATCCAGCGAAGACCGCATCCGTCGCATCGAAGAGGCGAAAAACGAAAAACTGCTCGAAGAATTCGTGGGCGAGGTGAAGTAACCCGCCATGTTGGGAGGCGGGTGTCGCCCCCACGAAGGGAAGAGGCGCGGGGAAACTCGCGCCTCTTCTTTGTCTTCATCTGTCCAGAAATACCTCAGGAGGTTTGGAGGACTGGTCCTCCAAGCGCCGCGCGCGCCCGCGCAGATAAAATAGCGTGCGCGCAGCGCTCCTTTCGGTCAAAGGTTCGGATAAAGCGGATAGCGCGCGCAAAGTTCCGCGACCTCCGCCTTTACCTGTGCCTCAACTGCGCCATTGCCGTCTTCGCCGTTGGCCGCCAAACCATCGACAACTGCGTTGATCCAGTCGCCAATCTGGCGGAATTCCGGTTCTCCGAATCCGCGCGTCGTCCCTGCAGGAGACCCAAGACGAATGCCCGACGTGATCGTCGGCTTTTCGTCGTCAAACGGTACGCCGTTTTTGTTGCAGGTGATATGTGCCCGCCCCAGCGCCTGTTCCGTCGCATTGCCTTTCACGCCTTTGGGGCGCAAATCCACCAGCAGCACATGGGTATCCGTACCGTGAGTCACCGTTTCCAGCCCACCTTTGTGCAATTGATCCGCCAGCGCTTGCGCGTTCGCGATCACTTGCTTCTGGTAGTCCTTGAACTCCGGGCGCAGGGCTTCACCAAAGGCCACAGCTTTGGCCGCAATCACATGCATTAGTGGACCGCCCTGAATGCCCGGGAAGATGGCAGAATTGAATTTCTTGGCCATCGCCTCGTCATTTGTCAGGATCATCCCACCGCGCGGACCGCGCAGTGTCTTGTGGGTTGTGGTCGTTGCCACGTGCACATGCGGGAACGGGTTCGGGTACTCACCTGCAGCAATCAAACCCGCGAAATGCGCCACGTCGGCCAGCAAATACGCGCCGACACTGTCGGCAATCTCGCGCATCTTGGCGAAATCAATCACCCGCGGGATGGCCGAGCCGCCAGCGATGATCATTTGCGGTTTATGCTCTGCCGCGAGTTCCGCGATCTGGTCATAATCAATATCCAGCGTGTCGCGCTTCACGCCGTATTGCACAGCGTTGAACCACTTGCCCGACTGGTTCGGCTTGGCCCCGTGTGTCAGGTGTCCGCCTGCATCCAGGCTCATGCCAAGGATCGTATCACCGGGCTTCAACAACGCCTGAAACACGCCTTGGTTCGCCTGAGAACCTGAATTCGGCTGCACGTTCGCAAAATCACAGCCAAACAGCTGCTTCGCGCGATCAATCGCCAATTCTTCTGCAATATCAACGAACTGACACCCGCCATAGTACCGACGCCCTGGATATCCTTCGGCATATTTGTTGGTCATCACGGACCCTTGCGCCTCCAGCACGGCGGCAGAGACGATGTTTTCCGAAGCGATCAGTTCGATCTCATCCCGCTGACGGCCAAGCTCTGAGGTGATGGAGCCAAACAGCTCCGGATCCCGCTCAGCGAGCGATTGGGTAAAGAAACCGTTATCACGATGGGCCTTGTTCATCTTTCCTGTCCTTTTCAGACTCACAGCAGCATTCAAGCCGTTTCCTAAAGGAAACTAGTTAGGCGGCAAAGCCCGAAAAGCGACCCCACGGCATGGATTTCCGTCCCCGCTGGTGCGCATGGGAAATATGTGCTTGTTTCGGAACCAAGAATACCCAATCCGCGAAAGCCCGCCCATGGATCTGAAAATCGCCTTCTCCGCATCCCGGTCTGATGTGGCGCAAACCGCGCGCGCCGCCCTCATCGGGCGTTACGGCGATGTTGATATGGACCAGGCCGACGTGATCGTCGCGCTCGGCGGGGATGGGTTCATGCTGCATACGCTGCATCAGACCCAGAAACTGCCCGCGCCTGTGTACGGGATGAACCGGGGGACCATCGGCTTTCTGATGAACGACTATTCCGAAATCGACCTGCCCGCGCGTCTCGCCGCCGCCGAAGAGGCCGAGATCAACCCCCTGTCGATGGTCGCGCATCTGAGCGACGGCCAGGAATACAACGCCTTGGCTATTAACGAAGTGTCCCTGCTGCGCGCAGGACCACAGGCCGCCAAGCTGCGCATCTATGTGGATGGCCGACTGCGCATGGATGAATTGGTCTGCGATGGCGCGCTGGTCGCAACGCCCGCTGGATCAACAGCTTACAACTTTTCTGCTCACGGCCCGATCCTGCCCATCGGCTCAGATGTGCTGGCCCTGACCGCGGTCGCCGCCTACCGGCCCCGTCGTTGGCGCGGCGCGTTGCTGCCCAAATCCGCGCATGTCCGGATCGAAGTTCTGGAACCTGAAAAACGCCCAGTCATGGCCGAAGCCGACGGCGTGTCCTCCCGCGATGTGCTGTCGGTCGATATCCGATCCGAACCCAAGGTCACGCACCGCATCCTGTTCGACCCCGGACATGGGCTGGAGGAGCGCCTAATCTCGGAACAATTTACATGATCACACCGGATCTTGCCCCAGCCGTGCCGCGTTCGATGTGCACCGACTGTGGCATCTCGCGCTCTTCTGATCCCGGCGCTTGCGGGCGTGCCTGCCAGTTCATCGCGCCAGACTATCCCCACCTTGAACAACAGGTGCATGGCCGCGCACGCGGCGTTGGGGATGAGACCTTCTTCGGCCCTTTTACCGCCATGTACCGCGCAGCGATGGCACAGCCCGCCCATGGTGCGCAATGGACCGGAATCACCACATCTCTCGGGGCAGAACTGCTCGATTCCGGCAAAGTTGACGCGATCCTTACAGTGTTGCCTGACCCGTCTGACCGCTGGAAACCACTGCCAGCGCTGATCACGGACCCAATCGATATGGCCCGCGCGCGCGGTATGCGCATGGGCTATGCGCCCCTGCTTGCCCTGCTCGAAGAGGCTCAAGCGCGCGGTTTCAAACGCCTCGGTGTGATCGGCATACCCTGTCAAATTTACGCCTTGCGTGCTTTGGAATCTGAACTGGGGTTTGACGCGCTTTACGTCATCGGAACGCCTTGTTCGGACAACACCACGACCGAGAATTTTCACCATTTCCTGTCGTTGCTGGATGAGGCGCCTGACACGATCAGCTATCTGGAATTCCGTGCCGATTTCAAAGTCGAGCTGCGCTTTGACGATGGTCGGACGCGTGAAATTCCGTTCTTGTCCCTGCCAATCTCGGACCTTGATCCAGAGTTTTTCCCGCTAACTTGCCGCACCTGTGTGGATTACACCAATTCTTTGGCCGATATAACAGTGGGTTACATGGGCGGCGAAGGCGAACAATGGGTCATCGTGCGCAACACCCGAGGGCAAGACCTGCTCAACAGTCTGGGCGATCGTATCCGTCTTTCGAACCCCGGCTCCAAAGGAAAACGCGCCGCTGCAGTGAAAGGCTTTATCACCAACACGGAACTGGCCGCTGGCGGACTACCCTTGCGACGTATGCCCGACTGGATCCGTCCTTTGGTGTCTTGGCTGCAACCGCGCATTGGTCCGCGCGGCCTTGAATTCGCCCGCGCCCGGGTGGAAATGAAAGCCGCTGAAACCATCCTGCATCTGCGCCGTGCGATGCCTGCGAAGATGAAAAACATGATCCCAGATCATGTCTGGAAGATCGCAGCGCCTTATGACCTGACACCCAAAGACGGCGAGCGGAAACAATAAGCGCATTCGCGCGCAAGTGTTGCCCTGACGCTACGTCCGCCATTGATCCGTCACAGAATCGCTCCAAACTTGCCTTTATGAACATGCGTCCGAATATCGACACGACGCTGATCGTGGCACTTGCGCCCCTGCTGGCGGCGCAGACCGTGTGGATACGTCGCCGCGCGTTGCAGCTTCCAGAACCTGTTGGACCCCGTCAGGGGCGTATCGGATCAGGCCGTCCCTTGCGACTGCTTGTGATCGGCGACAGTTCCGCCGCTGGGGTGGGCGTTGATACTCAGGATCAGGCGCTGACCCCGCAATTGGCCGGGCATCTCTCGGACAGCTTCGACGTCTCCTGGCACCTCAGCGCGCGCAATGGCGCCACAACGGCCGACGCGCCAGCGATGCTATCACACGTGATCGGGCAAGAATTCGATCTGGCCTATGTTATTTTTGGTGTCAACGACGCCAAGAACCTGCGCCCGGAAAGCGCTTGGCGCTCTGATCTCAGCACCATTGCATCGCGGCTTCGCGACGATCATGGTGACCCGCTGGTCGTATTCTCTGGTCTGCCCCGTGTTCAGGACTTCCCTCTCCTGCCCGAACCCATGCGCTCCATCCTCGCTCTGCGGGCAGCGCGCTTCGATGCGGCTCTCAAAGAGGTCGCAGACGCGCACCCGCGCAGCGCTCATTTGCCGATCGACACGCCTCTTGACCCTGATGGCATGGCTGTGGACGGTTTCCACCCGGGCGCGCCAATCTACTCGCTTTGGGCCGAAATCGCTGCCCAAAGCCTTCGCAAACTGATCTAAACTTCATCTGTCCAGAAGTACCTCGGGGAGTTTGAGGGGCTGGCCCCTCAAGGCCCTTGCGGCCAGAGCAAAATTAAATCGCTTGCGCGTCAGCGCCCCTTTTGGCTCAGATTTGCTCGGCCCAGACCATCCACAGAACAAAGCACACAGCCACAAAAATCACATAGAACGACACCAGCCCGGCCATCGCCAGCAACCGGCCCTTGCGAATATCGGCAACATTCACGCTGTCCAGATGTGCATCAATCGCGTCATGGGCCTTCTTCAAGGCGGTGAAATCCAGTGTGCGCTCCAGTCCGGGATTGCCCAACATTGGCTCGGCCTGCGCGAGCGGTGCTGCCAGTTTGCGCACATGCCGAGGCAGTTTCGTGCGCGCGCGCCGCAAGGCATGGGACAGATCGCGCCCCCGTATGCCGTGAACGGCCCGCAGTTTCTCCTGCAAAGCGTCCAGTCGCGCGCGAATATCATCTGCCTCGGTCATGCGGGACCCTTTACCCCTCTGGTCACTGCTTTGCCAAGTCGGTATGCCAGATCACATGCTCGCCATGCAGACATTCGACGGCCCCGATGCGAAGCCCACCTGCCTGATTGTCCATGGCCTATTCGGGTCGGGCCGCAATTGGGGCGTCATCGCGAAACGCCTGTCCACGTCGCGTCGTGTCGTCACTGTAGATATGCGCAACCATGGTGCCAGCCCCCAGACGGACACCCACACCTATTCCGATATGGCTGGCGATCTGGCGGAGGTCATTTCTTCGCTCAATACGCCAACCGATGTGATTGGTCATTCCATGGGTGGCAAAGCGGCTATGATGCTGGCCTTGACGGATCCAGCCCGCGTCTCTCGTCTGCTCGTTGCCGATATTGCCCCGGTCACTTACACCCATTCCCAGATGGGCCCAATCAACGCTATGCGTGCTGTCGACCTGACGCAGGTTGAACGCCGCTCCGATGCGGCTGCACAGCTGGCCGCACAAGGCATCGAACCCGCCCTTCAGAGCTTTTTCACGCAGTCACTCGACGTGGCCAACAAACGCTGGCGATACAACCTCGATGTGCTGGAACGGGACATGCCACACATCATGTCCTTCCCCGACATCTCGGCCAGCTACTCCGGACCGACCCTGTTCCTAAGCGGTTCGGAGTCCGATTACGTTACCCGAGATTACCGGGATCGTATCAAATCTCTGTTCCCGACAGCCCGTTTTGCCAAGTTGCCGGGCGCCGGACATTGGCTGCACGCAGACCGCCCGCGTGAATTTGTAGCGGCGGCGGAAACTTTCCTGTCCTGAGATTGTGAACTTACCCAGACTTGACCGAATCTCCTTTAGCGTGGCGGAATACTTCGCGGGGAGTGAATGTGATGTGGAAAACACTTTGCGACCGCATGTTACGCGGTCTCATGGTTTCGGGTCGCCTGACAATCAAGTACCCGGATGGCACGCAAAGCAGCTATGGTGACGGGTCTGGCCGCGAAGAAGTCCTGACCTTCACCGATGCAGCCATCTTGCGGCAAATCGTGCTGAACCCGGATCTTGGGATGGGCGAAGGCTACATGCAGAACCGGATTCAGGTCGGGGACGACCGGCTGGAAGAAGTTCTGAAACTTCTGGTGCGCAACCGCTATGCCGGAACGATGCCGCTTTGGGTGCGAACTCTGAACCGCGCACAATTCCACGCCCGCGCTTTTTTGCAACGCAATGCGCCACGCACTGCCCGTCGCAACGTGGCGCATCACTATGATCTTAGCGACGATCTTTATGCGCGGTTTCTGGACAATGACATGCAGTATAGCTGCGCGTACTTTGCCCGGGACGACATGACGCTGGAGGAGGCTCAGGTTGCCAAAAAGCACCACATTGCCAGCAAGCTGTTGTTGAAACCCGACATGCATGTCCTCGATATCGGATGTGGCTGGGGCGGTATGGCGATCACGCTGGCGCGCGACTACGGCGTGCGCGTCACAGGCGTGACACTGTCTGAAAACCAATGCGCCACAGCACGTCAACGTGTGGCCAACGCGGGTCTTGAGGATCGTGTGAACATTCAACTCAAAGACTACCGCGCGCTAACCGGTCCCTTTGATCGCATCGTCTCTGTGGGCATGTTCGAACATGTGGGCGTTCCGAACTACGCCACCTATTTCAAACAGGTGCACGATTTGCTGGCCGAGGATGGGATCGCTCTGATCCACACGATCGCGCGTTCCGCACCGCCCATGGCCCATAGCCCTTGGGTACACAAATACATCTTCCCCGGTGGCTATGTGCCGTCCTTGTCCGAAATAGCACCCGCCTTGGAGCAATCTGGACTGTGGCAGAGCGATATCGAAATCTGGCGCTTGCATTACGCCAAGACACTGCGGATCTGGCGCGACCGTTTCAATGCAGCGGAACAAGAGTTGCGCGATCAGTACGATGACACCTTTATCCGGATGTTCAGGTACTACCTGACCGCCTGCATCATCGCGTTCGAAGACCAGCACCAAGCGGTCTATCATTTGCAACTCGCGCGGCGGCGCGACGCGGTTCCGTTGACCCGGGATTACCTATATCCCCCTCAGAATGACGCGCATCATCAAGCCGCTGAATGACGCATTTCGCAAGCGACGATTAACCCGGGAAAATCCGTGTCATCGCGGCCTCAAACCGCGCCCAGGTCATGGTTGCTTTATTCCCGGCAAACCCGTGGTAGTGGGATTTGCCCGTTGAGTTCGGTAGACCTGCCCAAATCTTTGCAAGGTTGTTCATGAAGGACTGACGCGCCATCTGCCCCGCTTTGAAGCGGCTCAAGCCCGCATCTTCCAGCAGCACATGGGCCAGCTTGTCCTGAACCTCAGGTGTAAAGCGCGCAGACCGTGGCACGCCTACAACACTCACCACGCGCCGCAACGTGCTAGGGATGAACTGATACCGGCCAATGGCGTGGTTTTGCCCGGGCGTATCTTCGATCCACTGGTAAATCTCACCAATCGTCATCTGGGTGGGAGGTTTCGGCGTTTTGATCCGCGCGCTCCACACCACGGCGTCATATCCCGCTGATCCCGCCTCTGCCTTTGCGATAAGGTCCCGGAGACCTGCAACGCCGGGGCGCGACACACCCGCAGCCCACTTGTTCGATCCTTCGGGCGCCAGTTCCCTGACGATAGGTTCGAACAGACTGCCCCCCTGTCGATCTGCAAACAGGCTGGCCCTGAGTTCCCCGTCACCCGCATGCGGACGCAGATCCACAATCGCCCGACGTTCGGAATTCCCCGAAAACAATGATGCCGATGCTGCGGCCCCTGCCAGCACCACGATAAACACTAAACTGAACCAATATAGAACAAACTGTTTCATCACGACCCTTCTGGCACATGAACATTTCGAGAACGTGTTAACGCAGAAGTCTTAAAGCCGCTTTGTCACGAAACGCGGCGAAGCAAAGGAAACACATAAAATCCAATGAGTTGTAGTCACTTCCCGTTAACCGCGCACAGGAACACCCCAATATCCACGCATTTCAAGGCAAAAGCCCCCTTGCACCTGACGGACTCATCCCTATAACGCAGGACAATTTGCGACGAGGGGACGGGTTATGCCAAAGAGAACCGATATCAAATCCATCATGATCATCGGCGCCGGACCTATCGTCATTGGGCAAGCC
>CAZDXI010000045.1:11711-14184 GCA_964509095.1 uncultured Rhodobacterales bacterium | reverse complement strand
CGCGCGGACAGCTCATGGGTCGCAATGACCTCACGCAACGGGGGCAGATCGTCGATCCGGCTCATCGTGCGCGTGCCGCTGCCATGTTGTGCGCCATGCGGATGGCTTCGATCATCGATGTCGGGTTTGCTTGTCCGGTCCCGGCGATGTCAAATGCGGTCCCATGGTCAGGTGAGGTGCGCACAAACGGCAGGCCCAGCGTGACGTTTACGCCCCGATCAAAGTCCAGCGTCTTGATCGGGATCAGCGCTTGGTCGTGATACATCGCAATCGCGGCATCATAGCTGTCACGAGCGCGGGCATGGAACATTGTATCCGCAGAGGCCGGTCCAGTGATCTTCATGCCGGATGCGGCGATGTCTTCAACAAGCCCATTGATCCAGTTCAGTTCTTCACGGCCCATCGCTCCGCCTTCGCCCGCATGCGGATTAAGCCCGGCAACGCGAATGCGTGGATCATCGATGCCGAACAAGTCGCGTAAACCCGAATGAGTGATCCGAATGATCATTTTCAGCAACTCAGGCGTCAAAAGAGCAGGGACCTCGGAAAGGGCGACATGGATCGTGGCGGGTACAACACGCAGCTGATCAGAGGCCAGCATCATGACCACATCCGCATCTCCCGCGAGATGGGCGAGGAATTCAGTGTGTCCCGGAAACGCAAAGCCCGCGCCGTCCATCAGCACTTTTTTGTGGATCGGCGCTGTGCAAATTGCACTTGCGTGACCTGTCTGAACAAGGTCCACAGCACGTGTGATGACTTCAATCACGCCTTGCGCATTTGCCAGATTGGCCGTGCCGGGCGTAGCGGCCTGCGCAAAGACATGGGGAAGAACTGGCAGCTGTTCGGCCACCACGTTTGCGGTTTCCGAAATGTCGGACAATTCCTGAAACGGCGTGCCTTCAGGCAGATGGCGCGGGTCGCCGATCCAAACCATTGGAATTTGATGTCGTAGTTCGGACCATGCTTTTACCGCGATCTCTGGGCCGACCCCGGCTGGTTCGCCGCAAGTTACCGCAACAGGCCGGGTCATTTCTCCCGGATACGGGCATCCGCGCGCAGTTGTTCCAGCAGGGTTTCCGCGAGTCCAGCCAGACGTTCGGAACGTAGTCTTGCAGCGATTGCATCGCGGCTCACGTCCTCACCGACGTCTGCGGTGCGCCCGCACATCATCAGGAACACGAGCGACTGCCCGTCTGAACTGACAAGGGCGGTGGACACTTCGTTGCGGTCCAGCTTGGCAAGTTCCAAAGCGATATCTTGTGGGATTTCACTTGGTGCCTTTGACTCCCGCTGCAGAACGTCTTCCGGCTGGTCCTTGGCTATCCCATACAAGTCGTCACACACATCTACCTTATTTCGCACACGCTCCGCTTCGGCCTGCGCGGCTTCGCTGCGGCCGCCGGGAATGAAGTATTGCGCATATTCGATCGCACTGTATTCGCGATCTGGAGCATCGGTTTCCTCAATCGCGCGCAGCTGAAACAGCGCGACCGCATTGGGAATCGGGATAGGTTGGGTGACTTCCCCAGGAGCAAGGCCGAGGATCAGGGGGCGAAGCTGTGCAGGCAGATTTGTAATGGGTGTCCATTCCAACCGGCCCCCACGACCCCGCGAAGCCGTTGCAGAGAACTGACGGGCAAAGCTGGAAAACTGCGCTTCTGACCTCGTTTGGGAAATGCGTTCCGCACGAGCCAGAACGGCTGCTGCTCGAGGGGGCGGTGCAGGCATAATGATTTCAGACAGAAGAACGCGCAGACCGCTGCCGGAACTTGCAGCGGCAATTGCGCGGTCAACTTCGGCGTCCGAAATTTGGACGCGCCCGCCAAATCGCGCGCGGATCAAATCGCGCCATGCAAGCCCCGTGCCGACGAATTCGCGGAACGTTTCCACGGCTACACCGCGTTGTGCCAACGCGCCGATCAATTCATCCGCGCTCAGGTTCGCGCGACCTGCAAACTCTTCCATACCCGCACGCAGGTCTTCTTCGGCCAATTCGAACCCGAACTGACGGATGGTCTGCATCCGCAAGCGGTCATCAATCAGTTCAGATCGCGCGAAATCCGCGCTGGAATTCGCCGGAGAGATCACGGACAAGAACAACTGTCGCTGCTGCAACTCAAAATTCGTGATGATGTCTTCGTTGACCTCAATCGCGGTAGCAAATGGGTTCTGCGCCGCCGACATGCTGGCACACAGGGCGAAGAAAACCGGAATCAGGAAGCGGGCGATGAACATGAGCGCGTGTATCTTTCTGTGCCTGTTTGAGCGGAGAAGCCTCTTAGGGCTATGGTAAAGCCGAATTTTGTCTCAGGCTCAACACTTGTGGAGGAGGTAAATCGCCGTTCGATGGTCATATCGAGCGAGACGCATTCATTGTCATAGCCCAAACCCAGACCTGCACGAGCTGTTCGGTCGTCTTCCACGTCATAGCGCCAGTTGCCGGACAATTGCCAATGCTTGTTGAAGCGGT
>CAZDXI010000045.1:0-11701 GCA_964509095.1 uncultured Rhodobacterales bacterium | reverse complement strand
GGTCAGTTCGGAAACAGCTTTGTTACGATCTTCGGCGGCATCCTCGACCAGCCAAAGGTAGCTGCCGCCGAGCGTGAGGTCGCTGTTGGACCAATCGCCTCGGATCTCAGCCTTTGCAAAGTCGAAACTGTCGTCAAACAGTGCGCGCCCCGCCAAAGCCAGCCCGTTCTGCGTACGCAGTTGTGCTGCGACAAGGTAGTCAGAGGTCGTCCCGCGCAAACCAGAGGTGCGCGAAAACTCGGTGTTGTCCATATCGCGGATAATCTGTCCAACGGATACGTAGCTTTCCCAGCCATCGGGGTCATAGCGCGCCCAATTCAACCCAACCGCCAGAGCAGAGCCATGCTCGCGACGATCTGGTTCGGGAAAGCGGGAGAGGGCGAACAGGTTGCCTTCGTCGAATTCAACGCGCGTGCTTTCATCATTGGCGACGTTGGCAGGGTTGTTGTCGATCCAGCTCAACTGCACCACGGGTTCGAGGAACTGCACGGCTCCATCTGCGCTTGTCCGCGACATGGGGTAGCGCAAGGCTAGCGCGGCTTGCGGAAACACGCGCGCTTCTGATCCGCCAAATGTCGAATCTTGTCGTGTGTCGAACGCATCAAACACAAGGCCCAACTGTGCTTCAGCGCGCAGGCCACCGGTCAACGTCCATGAATTCAGCCAGTTCAGCCCCCCATGCAGGCGGCGCACATCGCGGCCCTCACCAGAAACCGTGCTGCTGGATGAGCGAATATGCGTATGTGCGGCTAAGTTCAGGCGAAGCTCACCACCGATGCGTTGCGGGAAGTATCGGCGTTCGTAAAGCGCATCGATTACAACAGTTGGGAGAGTTGAATTGTCTTCTCCCGCACGAAGGGACTCAAACCCAATCAAACCAGCGCGGATGTATTCATCGCGTCGCGTGCGAGAGACGGCGATCTCGCTATCGAGACGGTCTTTGTCCGAATAGCTGTATTGCTTGAGATACGCGTCATCCGACGTGGTTTCGATGTCAAATTCCAGTTTGAAGTCGCGCCGCAGGTTGAAGCGTCCACCGCCAAACAGATACCAACGATCTTCTCCAGAGCGCAGCGAGTCGCGCGTGATCGCACCGTTGAACTCGATGCGACCGGTCCGGAACGCTTGCCTGTAGCGAAGCTCCAACGTTCGGGTCTTCGCTGACAAGTATGGCGTAACAGTGAGGTCCCGATGGTCTCCCAGCTTGATAAAGTACGGAATCTCGATCCCGGTGCCGAGTTGTGACGTTGTGCGGATTGACGGGATCAGGAAACCTGTCGCGCGGTCCAGCGTTGGATCCGGCAAGCGTAGACGCGGCAGGTACAGGATGGGAAAGTCCCGAATACGGAACTGCGCGCCGTCGAAGTATATCTGCTTTTCTTGCTGATCGTGTACGATCCGCCGCGCCCGAATTTGCCATAGTGGCGGGCGGCCATCATTGCAGATGCGGCAGGACGTAACCGCGGCCTTGTAAAGCTGGCTGTAGCGCGCATCGACCCGGTTGATCTGGACTGCAGCCAGTTGAAGTTGCTGGTTTAGAACCAAGCGGGCAGAGCGCAGGATACCATTGCGCAACCCTTGATCCAGTTCTGCAGCAGACGCGAGGATCAGGACGTCTTCCCCGTCGCGCAGTGTCAGGGGGCCTTCAAAGGTCAAAAGGTCCTTGCTTTGGTCATACGTGATCGACCGCGCCGTGAGGCTGACAGTGCCTTGGAAAACCTCGACATTACCGCGCGCGGTCAGCACGCGATCCCGGCTGACGCTTACCGTGTCGGCCACCAATACAGCAGGTTGCGTTTCTTGCGTCGTCTGAGCCCAGCCCAATGACGCGGACAACATCAACAGCGTAAAGCAAAGGAGATGGCGCAGACGTGTCATCCATCCTCCGTATGCAAAAGAAGACCAATGGCCAACAAGGTGCCCGCAATGGGAACGGCCCATGTTGCAAACGGAATGGCAAGTTGGCCATTTTCGCCAAGTATTGTGGCGAAGCTTCGAATGAAAAACAGCGTGAACCCCAAAAGCAAGGCCGACAATACGGCGGGACCGGTACCACCCAACCGAGTGTGACGCATTGTGAATGCGGCGCCAACCAGGACCATCGCAACCAGAAACAACGGCCTTGCCAGTTCGGCTTGCAGCCAAACTTGGTGGCGACGGGATGAAAACCCTGCTTGTTCAAGTTGTTGGATAAAGCCTGACATTTCCCAGATGGAAACGCCGGACGACTTCCCAAGGCTTTCGCGGATGCGGTCCACGGTCAGTGTGGACGGCAAAGTAAGCGTCTCGTGCAGCGCCGCGCCGGCCTCCGGATTGCTGCCAGGGTTAAAATCCCAGTCTTTTGCGTCACGCAAAGCCCATTCGCCGTTTTGCAAAGCTGCACTGCGCGCTTCGATGCGTCGAACAGGCCCGCCTTGAGGGGCATAGCTGAGTATTGTGACGTCAAACAGTATAGACGCATCTGCATTTGATCTTGCGGCACGGATCACGGATTGCCCATCTGGGCTGCCCTGACGGAGCCATAAGCCTTCGCTCGAAACCGACAAAGCGGCGTTGCCACCCGTGCGGTAGGATTCTGACAGTGTGGCGAACTTGTTGGATAAGGCCGCAACCATGGGGCCAAAAGTGGTGACAGCAATTCCGCCAATCAGCAACACAGCGACAACCGGGGCAATCAGGGCGCGCAGCGCAGACCGACCAGAGGCGCGCGTGACCACCATCTCGGATGTGCGCGCCAGATTGATAAACAAAACGATTGTGGCCAACAGTACGACCAAAGGAAGGATTTGGTTAATCGTTGCAGGGGACTTCATCAGCACAAGTCGCAGCACCTGACCAAAGCTCACGTCTTCCTCACCAAATTCCCGAAGAAGATCAATCAGATCAACAAGTGCGATCAGACTAAACAGCAAGCCTGTGAGTGCAAGGAAAGCCATCAGAAACCGGCGCGCGAAGTAGAGATGCAAAATCATGCTGCCACCCGGTTGCGTCTGCGGAAAGGCTTGGCGGCGAACATCAAAAGAAGGCCAACCAGCGCCAGTCCGACAATCACAGGGGTATAGACGATGGGCCACATCTGCGCGTTGTCCCGGACCGGGTCAGTGACCATCGCGCGCAAGCCATCGAGCAACAACAAAGCTCCGATGGCAAACAAGATTTCCCGCCAAGCTCCGAAACGGGAAAACCCGCCGCTCATTAAGACCGAAAAGCCAAGAAGTGCTGCAATGGCCGCGAACGCGGGGTGGGCAAAGCGAGAATGGAACTCTTCGGCCACAAAGCCGACGGATTGGCCAGTTCGTTCTGCAATCTGTTCCCAATTGCCGGACAATTCAGGTGTGATCATTGTGCGCACAGGGCGATTTAGGACTTCAGATGTGTCCACCAATGTGCTGATATCATAAGAGAAGTCTTTGAAGTTCCCGACCGCCAGCCTTGTATCTTGTGCATTCAGCCTTTGCGCCAATCCATCCACCATGATGAGAGACGTCTGCGCTCCTCGACGGACAAGGTATGCATTGGCCGCCGTGTAAATCACGCGAACGTTCGGGTCCCGCCGATCCGACAAGAACACATCGCGCAACACGCCATCCTCACCGATTTCGCGTGTGTAGAGGGTCACTCCCTCGGCTGGATGGAGAAAAATCCCTTCTGTGAGCAGTCGCGCCGTGACGTCCTGACTGATTTCGTTCTGGCGGATTGCAAGGCGGTCTTGGGCAGTTGGCACCAAAAAATGTGCAAGAATCGCCATCATGGTTCCGACCAGCAATCCGAAGATAAGAACAGGCCGTGCCAAACGCCAAGGGCTGGAACCAGTCGCCAGCATGACGGTTAGTTCGGATTCGTTGGACAGTCGGTTCGTCACATACACAGACGCAGCAAATGCGGCGAGCGGCAACACCATCAGGATCAGTTGCGGTAAACCAAGTGCGGTGAACTCAAGAAAGACCAATGCGGATTGCCCATCCGCGATCAATCGATCAAACAACCGAACGGACCGGTTGATCCAAAAAATAGCAACAAGAACAAGGGCAAAAAAGCCAAAAAACAGCAGCAGCTGCGACAGCATATATCTGTCGAATCTGGCCACGCTCGTTCCCCCGATATTTTGTCATCGTGTTTTGCAGACACGATAGCGGAAAGCGCGGGCAGGGAAAACTGCATTCTGGTCTTATCATGATGTGCGCGCTAGGTGTTCAACAAACCACAGGAAGGCTTGCCCATGACTCTGCTAGATACGGACTTTATCGCAACGGACATTGATGCGCTGAAAGACGCCGAAGGGCGCGTGGTCGTGATGGTGACACCAGACGGAAAGCTCGACGTCGCTGCTCGACGAGTCAATCGTCTGACAAAAGGCGCGATCGCTCGGTTGGTTGATAGCACCCGGTTTGAAAAACTGGTGGAAGGGAAAGTGGTGTCACTTGCTTTTCCTGTGGGAATGCAGGCTGAGGCTGTGGATGTCGTGAAGTTATCCCGTGGGGCGAATGTTGATCTTGCTCGCAAAGCCGGGGCAGGGGTGGCAGTCGCACGGGGCGTGTCCAATCTCACAGTGATGTTGGGTAACTTGAAACGCGGCGCCGAACTTGTCTTTGGTTTGGTGGCAAGGAATTACACTTTCGACGATCACAAGAGTTCTGAAGACAGTCCGGAAAACGGCAAAGTGACCGTTATGTCTTCTGATCCGGACGACATGGCCACGCAATTCGCACCGTTGGGAGCGATCGCCGAAGGCATGCACATGACGCGGGATCTGGTAAATGAACCTGCAAATGTACTCACCACGTTAGAGTTCGCGCGGCGGTTGGATGAAATGTCGGACATTGGCCTTACCGTCGAAGTTCTAGATGAAAAGCAGCTTGAAAGCCTTGGAATGCGGACGCTTTTGTCCGTTGGTCAAGGCTCGGACAGCCCATCAAGAGTCGTTGTCATGCAGTGGAATGGTGGCGCCAAAGGGGACGCTCCGCTTGCACTGATTGGGAAGGGCGTTGTCTTTGACACCGGGGGCATAAGTCTCAAACCCGCGGGTGGCATGGAAGACATGACCATGGACATGGGCGGTGCTGGTGTTGTCGCCGGGACCATGCGTGCGCTGGCTTTGCGAAAGGCCAAAGCCAATGTCGTTGGCATCGTGGGATTGGTGGAAAACATGCCGTCTGGTAACGCAACGCGGCCCGGCGATGTCATCAAATCCATGAAGGGCGACACAGTTGAAATCATTAACACGGACGCCGAAGGCCGGCTCGTTCTGTGTGATATCATGTGGTACGCGCAAGAGCGTTTCAAACCCGCTGGAATGATCGATCTTGCGACACTGACCGGCGCGATCATCATCGGCTTGGGGCACGAAAACGCAGGCGTGTTTTCCAATGATGACCCATTCTGCAACGCGTTTTTGAAAGCTGCCAACGCAGAGGGTGAAGGTGCTTGGCGCATGCCGCTTGGCAAGGCGTATGACGAGCAACTGAAATCTCGTATCGCGGACATGAAAAATGTCGGCGGACGTCCCGGCGGCTCGATCACGGCTGCACAGTTCTTGCAGCGGTTCGTGCAGGACGGAACGCCTTGGATTCACTTGGATATTGCTGGGGTTGCATCGGTGAAGGCCGACACGAAATTGGCACCCAAAGGTGCCACCGGATGGGGTGTGTTAACGTTGAGCCGGTTGGTTTCGGATAAGTTCGAAGCAGAGGGTTAATGGGAGCTGTCTTCTTCTACCACCTGACGCGTCGCCCATTGGAGGCGACGCTCCCGATCTTATTGCAGCGCAGCCTTGATATGGGGTGGCGCATCGTGGTGCGTGGGCAAGACATGGATCGCATGCGTTGGCTGGATGAAAAGCTATGGCTTGGCCCAGAAGATGGGTTTTTACCGCATGGCGTCTCTGGTGGGTCCCACGATGATTTGCAGCCCATTTTGTTAACGACGGAAGCCTCAGCGTCGGGCGATTGTCTGATGTGTATTGATGGTGCAGCACCCAGCCATGACGAAGTCAAAGCTGCACAGAGGTCATGCGTCTTGTTCGATGGTAACGACCCGAATTCAGTTGATGTTGCCAGGGGGCACTGGAAATCGCTCACGACTGCAGGCTGTGCGGCACAGTATTGGTCTGAAGAATCTGGGCGCTGGGAAAAGAAAGCCGAAACAGAGGCTTAGGCAAGTTTGCAAAGTTTCTGCAAATCACTCACTCGCGCGACAGGATCAGTTCGCCCCCAGTGATTTCGATCTTGTCCCATCTTTGCAGATACGACATGCCGAGCAGCGATCTGAACATCTCTCCCTCGTTTACAAACGCCGGAAGGTTTGTGTCGCGAATGCCGCTTATGTCCACTTCCGACAAGCGAACCGGGGCGGTGCGAACTTCGCCGTTGGCAGTATTGGCGCGGCCGAAAAACCGAAGATTACCCACATCAAGGCCGACACGTGTGGCATCTTCCTGAGTCAGGACGATATCTGACGCGCCAGTATCGATAACAAAATCAACGGGCTGCCCGTTTATGTCGAGCGTGATGTAGTAGTGGCCATCGCGATCTCGGGGGACAACGACCTGCCCACGATCCACGAAAGCTGTTTGCGTCGGTTGATTGTTCTTTTGGATATCCGCCCAGATTCCAAAACCCGCAATGACCACCACAAAGATGAGCGCCCAGATCGCAGCTTGCTGAATCGTGCGCTGCAGCCCGTGACGACCCGCAGACATCAGCGCCATAATTACAATCAAACCAAGGAATGCAGCGCCGAGTATGCGGCCTGTTTCGAAATCTGCCATCTGTCAAATATAGTTGGTCTTTGCGCGGTGATAAGGGGTCAAGTTGCTTGGGCTGCGTCAAGTTTTTCCTGTGCCGAAACCCAAAGCGTTTCTGCGCGCGACAAGCCATCCATGACCTCGGCGTATTTTCGGTTCCACGTCTCGAGTTCACCCACACGCGCGTCTTCGTAAAGCGCGGGATCCGCTAGCTTTTCCGCCAGCTTGTCGCGCATGGCTTCCAGTTTTTCCATACGTGTTTCGCATTTGCGAACGTCGGCCCGCAACGACAAGACTTCGTCCCTTGACGCACGTTTGGGCTTTGATTTTTGTGCGCTTTTTTCCTGTTTTGAAGGCGTCGCCAAAAGATGATCGCGATAGGCCGCGAGGTCTGCATCATAGGGCGCGACCGTGCCGTCACTGACCAACCACAGCCGATCCGCGACAAGCTCCAGCAAGTGCATGTCGTGCGTCACAAGAATAACAGCACCTGAATAGGCGGTGAGCGCTTCAACCAAAGCTTCACGGGATTCTATATCGAGGTGGTTTGTCGGTTCGTCTAAGATCAACAGGTGCGGAGCGTCCAGAGTCGCAATCAGCAACGACAAGCGCGCCTTTTGCCCTCCGGACAAACGCCCCACTTCGACCTCAGCTTGTTCAGCGCCAAGACCGAACCCCGACAATCGAGCACGCAGCTTTGAAGGCGTTTCGTTGGGCCGCAATCGCCTGAGGTGTTCCAACGGTGTTTCATCAACGAAAAGCTCGTCCACCTGGTGTTGCGCAAAGTAACCGATGCGCAGCTTAGAGGAGGTTACCTTATTGCCCGACATCAATGGCAATCTGTCAGACAATAACTTGGCCAAGGTCGATTTGCCCTGTCCGTTCTTGCCCAACAGCGCAATGCGATCATCTTGGTCGATACGAAGTGTCAGACGTTTGAGAACTTCCGTTTGCCCATATCCGGTCACGCCGCCTTCCACGGCGATGATCGGCGGAGACAGGTCCTCTGGATTTGGGAACTCAAAACGACGCAAGGCAGATTCTTGCGGTGTCGTAATGGGTTGCATCCGGGCCAGCGCTTTCAAACGGGATTGCGCTTGTTTGGCTTTGTCAGCTTTGTAACGAAAACGATCGACGTAAGATTGCAGATGCGCACGCCGTGCGTCTTGTTTCTTGGCCATTGCCGATGCAACGGCCAGTTTTTCTTGCCTTTGACGCGCAAACTGGTCGTAGGGACCCTGATAGAGCGTGAGTTTCTTGTCTTCCAAATGAAGGATTGATCCCACAGCCCGATTCAACAGTCCTCGATCATGGCTGACGATCAAAACCGTGTGCGGATACTTTGCCAGATAGTTTTCCAGCCAAAGAGCCCCCTCAAGATCAAGGTAGTTGGTCGGCTCATCCAGCAGTAACAAGTCAGGTTGGGAAAACAGAACGGCTGCCAGTGCGACACGCATTCTCCATCCGCCGGAAAACGCGGAACACGGCATGGCTTGCTCTTCTTCGTCAAAGCCCAGCCCTTTGAGGATGGTCGCCGCACGTGCTTCGGCGCTCCAGGCATCGATATCCGCCAACCGTGTTTGAATTTCCGCAATTCTTTCCGCGTCTTGCGAATTGTCGGACAATAGCGCGGCGCGCTCTGTATCTGCTGCAAGCACAGTGTCGAGCAAAGAAACTTCGGACGACGGCACCTCCTGAGACACTCCGCCAATCCGGGCGCCATGGGGCACAGCTATGCTGCCGTTCTCCAGCACCAACTCTTCCCGAATGAGGTGAAACAGAGTAGTTTTGCCGGTTCCATTGCGCCCAACAACCCCGACTTTATGGCCAGAGGGAATAATGGCAGACGCCCCATCAAACAGAGGCCGTCCTTCAATTGAAAACTTGATGTCATCTATGCGCAGCATGTCGCGGTTGTGCGCGATGTCGTAACGAGGGTCAATCGCCGCTTTTCATGCTGGCAATCGCATGTTACCTGAGCCGCAAATTTGCAGGCGGCGCAGAGCGCGTCGCCAGAAACAGGAGAAATAGCATGGCGCTGGAACGCACCTTTTCCATCATCAAGCCGGATGCGACCAAACGCAATCTGACAGGCAAGATTAACGCGAAATTCGAAGACGCCGGGCTGCGGATTGTCGCACAAAAGCGTATTCACTTGACGAAGGCGCAAGCTGGCGAGTTCTACGCGGTACACAAAGAGCGTCCGTTTTATGACGAACTGTGTGAATTCATGGCATCCGAACCGGTTGTCGTTCAGGTGCTTGAAGGCGAAGGCGCGATCGCCAAGAACCGTGAAGTCATGGGCGCAACTAACCCTGCGGATGCAGCGCCAGGCACAATTCGTGCAGAGTTCGCCGAAAGCGTCGGCGAAAACTCTGTTCATGGGTCTGACGCACCTGAAACTGCGGCCGTGGAAATCGCGTATTTCTTCTCAGGTCTTGAGCTCGTCGGCTAAGTTCAGCCAACGACGTTTTCCAAAAGGGTCGGTGCATACATCGACCCTTTTTTGCTTTGTCTCGGCCCGCGTTCAGATCTGGTTCAGATTGATGCGTAGTCCGTAAAGACTGGCGTTGGCGCAGGAGCTTGGTTCCCGTCTTTCTGACCGCTTGGTTGTGCAGGCGCCGGCGTTGTATCTTTGGACATAATCGTTCCCCTTCACTCATACTTTCACTACTTCAAAAGTGTAGGGGCTGGATTCGCGGCTGTTAAGCCTACACAGCGGCAATATCAGGGCATTCGCAAAGAAAATTGGGTTGTTTGTCGGACGACTGTTCCCGCTTTTAGAACAATGCTGGGAAAGTTCGCGTGATTGTTTGCATCCGGCCAACTTTGGGCTTCGATGGCCAAACCTGAGAACGGCGCAATTTGCGGTGTTTGGGCCGGTGAAGGCATTTGTGGCAAATACTCACCAGCATACAGAACAATGCCAGGTTGGTTGGTTTGAACATCAAGAGAAATGCCACTCTTTAACGACGTCAGGGTCAAAGCATGTCGCAGATCAACGGACGATGCTTGCGAAAGGCAGTAACAGCCATCCAAAGCCGGCTTGGTGACAGGGCTTTTGGGGGCTGAAAAATCTAGTACTCCACCTGAAACGTCCACTATCCGCCCGGTTGGGATCAAGTCTTGGTCTGTTTCGCACATATTCTGAGTATTGACGCGCAGAGTATGAGTGTCGAGACGACCGGCATCGTCTAACGCCCAATATGCGTGAGATGCGGCATTGAAAATCGTATCTTGATCGCTGGTCGCGGATATCTCCAGTGTCAGTACATGCCCTGACACGGCATATGTCGCCGTGATCATCCGATTACCAGGCAGGTTTTGCATCCCGTCCTCCAAGAAACACTGAAGCACCAGTTCATTCTTTGAGTGTGCGATCAGCTTCCAAGTCTGGTTTTGGATCCCATCAGTTCCGCTGTGAAGACAGTCGGGCGGCACATTCGTTTCCATCTGGTAAATTGTGCCGGAGACTTCCGTTCGAGCTTTCGACACACGACCGGCGACCGGTCCGACAATTACACCGATTGCGCCAGGAACTTCGAAGTAGTCTTCACTGTTCTTTAGTCCGAGAACGAGACTATAGTTGTGACCTTTGCGCCATACGCGTGCCAGTGCTGCGCCAACTAGAGAAATCTCTGCCTGAACGTCATCAGTGCCAATTTTCAAAAATCCGCTCAACTGGGACCCCATTGATTGTCGTCTTTGTGCTGCAGTGCATCAGTTTGGAGTTGTTTTGGCTATGGTGACCATGCCCAGTGATCCAATCGAAGTCTTGAGCATGAGATATTTATGCGATCAAGTTAAGGTTTGATAAGCAAACCTTCGTGTGTGTTCCAGTCGTTCGGTGGGGCGAATGGACAGCTACTGTACTCCATGGTCGAAATGGTGTGTCAGTTGGGGTCGGGGTGACTTTAACGCTCGGCTGGTCCTACAGGGTCAAGGACAAAACGGAATATCGCCGTGCGACTGATGCGCAACTTCACAATGCGACGGATAACGACGCATATCACTAAGGCGATGTGAGCGAACACTTGCTATGTCGCGACATAGTTGAAGTCGCTCACCGACAGCACGTCTGGCGCAAATGCGTGGAATTGACGGTTCACCTCGTCCAACGGAAACGGGCACGCTTTGTCCTAGGTCGGAGTCTTTGGTGTTTTGTCCCGCACGACACGTTCGATCCCATTGTCGTTCTTTAGCCATACGACAGCGCCACGTACTACATCACAGTCTTTTTCGACGGATCTGGTGCCAGACCTGTCGAACGCCAGAGACGCTGCAAGCTTTCTCACGGACAAGCTCACTCTCGGCTTCAATGCCAGGTTCCGCGATGAATTGCTCAATGGCGAGCTGTTCTACACTTTAACGGAGGCCAAAATCCTAATCGAACGATGGCGCGTTCACTACGATACCTTCAGGCCGCACAGCGCTCTGGGTTATCGCCCGCCTGCGCTGGAGAGCATCGTATCAGTGGACCAGAGGCCGACGAAGCACTAACAATTAACCCGGACCACCCAATGGGGGCACGTCACTGCCGCAAGCTTTGATCAATGGCGGTGATCTTGTATGAATAAGATCATCATCGTTTCGGTGGAGGGGCGAGTTCCGTCTCGCGACGCGGTAGTCGTTACTTGCAGCGACGAGTGCGGGAGCAAAACACCCGAACACCTTCAGCACGATCTCATTGGCTAGCACTACGTAGCAAATTTCGCGCTCAAAGGCTTTCATCTCCTCGATCGGCTCTGCCGTGATGCCACAGTATTAGCCAGTATGGACCTCAACTCTCGTTACCCATTCTTTCAGCTTATGCGGCGCACAGCCAACCTTGAATGAAATCTATACGACGAGTGCAGGTCGATATTCCAACACGAAAATCGGCGACGTTGGTTTAAAGAGGTCCTACGACAGCCTCAATACACTTTCTCAGATCCGCCGGTTCAAAAGGTTTCTTCAAAA
>CAZDXI010000044.1:14086-14233 GCA_964509095.1 uncultured Rhodobacterales bacterium | reverse complement strand
TGCCATCCGCGACCAACTTCGTTGCCGTCGACTGTGGCAAGGACGGAGCATTTGCCAAAGCCGTCCTCGACGGGCTGATCGCGCGCGGCATCTTTGTGCGTATGCCCTTCAGCGAACCACAAAATCGGTGCATCCGCGTCAGTTGCG
>CAZDXI010000044.1:0-14076 GCA_964509095.1 uncultured Rhodobacterales bacterium | reverse complement strand
CAACCATTTTGGCGTCAATCGAGCCACACAGGCGGCCGCTTTGGCAGCGCTGCAAGATCACGCATGGCTCGCGGACGTTCTGGCACGCATTGATCACGCGCGTCACCGAATTGGCGAGATCGCAACCGCACATGGCCTCACACCCCTGCCATCCGCGACCAACTTCGTTGCCGTCGACTGCGGCAAGGACGGAGCATTTGCCAAAGCCGTTCTCGACGGGCTGATCGCGCGCGGCATCTTTGTGCGTATGCCCTTCAGCGCACCACAAAACCGGTGCATCCGCGTCAGTTGCGGCACGGATGCCGATTTGGACATGTTTGACACAGCGCTAAGGGACACGTTGGCTGAATTGGGCTGAGCAAAGGCACACTTTTTTTGCGGGACAAGGCCGCACAATACGTTAGTCTCTGGGCAAGACTGTAACGTTAACCGGACGCCATGCGAGACACCGAACCGACACCTGCACCAGACTTCACAAAAGCCTGCATCGTGATGTTCGGTGTGAACATCACATGGATTTTCGTGGCGATCTGGGCGATTTGGGGCTTGGTCGTGGTGATGTTGGTGGGCGGCATCATCAATCATGTGATGACTCGCTTGCATGAACGCGCTCTTGCCCGCGCAGCAGAGCACAGACGCACCCCGCGCGCACGGGCCCGATACTAGGACGCGGACAGAACCTCCGCCGCAGCTTCCAATGCACCGCTGCCCAGCGGGACGTCCAGCGCCCGCATGCCGGTTTCCATACCGCCCAGCAGACCCATAATCATCTGACCGTTCACATGACCCATATGGCCAAGGCGGAAGAAATCGTCGCGCTTGGGATCACCGGGCTCCGCCATGCCAAGCCCAATGCCAAGAGTCAGATTGAGGTTCGCGGTCGTCCAAGCCTGCAAAGCGCCACCGCGTCCCTGATCCAGACGCAAAGCTGTGACTGCCCGACTGCGCGTGCTTGGGTCGGCGATGTTCAAAGACAAGGCACCGCCCTGCCCCCAAACATCACAAGCCGCCCAGATCGCGCGCGCCAACTGGTCGTGCCGCGCCCAGATCGCGTCCATGCCTTCGGCCATCATCATGTCGAGCGCGACGCGCAGGCCGTACAGGTGATGCGTTGGAGCGGTCCCATTCCAATACTGGTAATAGTCCTGCGGATTCGCACGCGGCACCCAGTCCCAATACCGGCTGACCTGAGGCATCGCGCGACGCGCCTCTGCGGCCTTGTCGTTGAAAAACACGAAACACATGCCCGGCGGGACCATCAGCCCCTTTTGGCTCCCCGTAATCATGATATCGGCACCCCAGGCGTCCATCTCAAACCGATCACAGCCGAGCGACGCAATGCAGTCTGCCATCAACAAGGCGGGATGATTCAGCGCATCAAGTACGGAACGCATCCCCTTGATATCATTCAATACAGATGTCGAGGTATCGACGTGAACCGCCAGCACAGCTTTGATCTTGTGATCTGTATCAGCGCGCAATGCGTCCTCGAAAACGGCCAGATCAACAGGCGCTTGCTTGCCAAATTCCAACACCTGAACATTGATCCCAAGGCCTTGCGCCACATCCGCCCAGCCATGGCCAAAGCGCCCCGTCGCCGGCACAAGAACGGTCTCGTTTGCGCTCACCGTGTTGGCCAATGCGGCTTCCCAAGCGGCATGTCCATTGCCGATATACATAGCCACATCGCCATCCGTGCGCGCCACGCGGCGCAGATCCGGTACCAATGAGGCGGTCATATCGACCAATTGCCCGGCATAGATGTTGGGCGCCGCACGGTGCATCGCGGCCAAAACCTCATCTGGCATGACTGACGGGCCGGGTATGGCAAGATAGGCGCGTCCGGACATGAGGCGATTCCCTTTTTGATAACCTGTGATCCGGACCCTAGCCTTGCGCGGACCGGCGTCAACGGGTGTCACACGGCTTGACTGCGTGCTCGCCTGCCCTTGTTTGCACCTGACACAGCGCGTATGTCGGCGCGACCTGACACGAAGCCCTGATGCCGACCATGTCCTTGCGCCAGCGCGTGCGCGCTTACAAGCTTGATCTGATGAACTCGGCGCGGGATTTATCCGCTCCGGGCGCGCGTCGGCGTGCTTGGGTGCATTTCCTGATTTTCGATCATGCCATCCTGCGCGTGTTGTGGAGCAATTTCGCCAAAGTCGCACCGGGCGTGTTTCGCGCCAATCACCCGGCGCCCAAACGGTTGAAGCGCTATGCAGATATGGGGATCAAGACGATCCTGAACCTGCGCGGTGCCTCTGAAGACCCTCACTATCAATTGGAACGCGAGGCTTGCGAAGCCAACGGCCTGACGCTGGTGGACATGGGTGGACTGGTCGCGAGACAGGCACCGAAACGTGACGCCCTTCTGGCGATCTTGGATGCGATGCGTCGCGTTGAAAAACCAGTACTGATGCATTGCAAATCAGGCGCGGATCGGACCTCCCTCGCCGCCGGATTGTACCTGCTGGCAGAGGAAAACGCGCCCGTGGCTGTTGCCCGCAAGCAATTCTCTGTCCGGTTTATCCATTTCAAGTGGACGAAAACCGGTGTGTTGGATCATATTCTGGACACCTACGAGGCCGCGCAGCAAAGCACAGGGATCGGATTTGAAGACTGGCTCCGCACAGAATATGACGCTGCCACTGTGCAGGCCTCTTTTGAGGCGCGACGCGCATGAGTGAGCCGCATACATCGTCTGGCTCGCTGCTTGGCTGGTTGTGGCGCGGGTATTTGCGCAAGCACACCGGACTTTTGCTGCTGGCGCTCGTGTTTATGACCATCGAAGGCTCTATGCTGGGCGCGCTGAGCTACATGATGCAGCCGATGTTTGATCAGGTCTTTGTGGGCGGTGACCGGCAAGCACTGTGGTGGGTTGGCATCGCGATCATGGGGATATTCACCCTGCGCGCGATCTCTGGCGTTGTGCAAAAGGTGCTGTTGACGCGCATTGCTCAACGCTCGGCGGCGGATCTGAGGATCGATCTGCTGGACCGCATGATGCAACAGGACGGCGCGTTCCATCAGGCACATCCACCGGGGTTCCTGATCCAGCGCGTGCAATCGGATGTGAACGCTGTGGGCGACGTATGGCGTGCGATCCTCACCGGAGCCGGGCGTGACGCGATTGCCCTGATTGTACTGATCGGCGTCGCGATTTCCGTCGATCCGATTTGGGCGCTGCTGGCTTGCATTGGCACCCCGCTTCTGGTTCTTCCTGCGGCCTTTGTGCAGCGCTTTGTGCGCACTCAAGCGCGCGAGGCCCGTGATCTGGGCGCGGATCTGTCCACCCGTCTGGACGAGGTCTTTCACGGCATCGTTCCGGTAAAACTGAATGCGCTCGAATCCTACCAGTCGCGCAAGTACCGAGACCTCACAGGCCAATTCGTGCGCACCGAAGTTCGTGCCGCATTCGGAGCCGCCGCAATCCCCGGCATGATTGATATTATGGCCGGTGTGGGGTTCTTTGCCGTGCTGCTGTATGGCGGGTCCGAGATCATCTCGGGCGACAAAACTGTGGGTCAGTTCATGACCTTCTTCACGGCGATGGGTTTTGCCTTTGACCCTCTGCGCCGCCTTGGGGCTATGTCCGGGCTTTGGCAAATCGCAGCCGCTGCGATCGAACGCTTGCAGGAACTCATGCTTGCGCCCATCCGCCTGTCGTCTCCCACCGACCCTGAAGACCTGCCCAGCGGCACACCAGACGTCACCCTAGAGGATGTCGCCATGGCTTATGGCGACACACCTGTGCTGCGCGGTGTGTCTTTCACGGCTGAAGCTGGTCAAACAACCGCACTGGTCGGGGCCTCAGGTGCGGGCAAGTCCACGATCTTCAACTTGCTCACCCGGTTGATCGACCCCGCCGATGGCGCCGCACGCGTCGGAGGAGTCGCCACAACGCGGCTGGCTTTGGATGATCTGCGTGGCTTGTTTTCCGTCGTCACACAGGAAGCCCTGCTCTTTGACGACACAATCCGCGAAAACATCGTGCTGGGTCGCTCTGATGTGAGCGATGCGCAGCTCAAAGACGTCCTCGACGCGGCACACGTGTCAGACTTCGTTGAAAAGCTGCCCCAAGGGCTCGACACGCCTGTCGGTCCGCGCGGCTCTGCTTTGTCGGGAGGCCAACGCCAGCGCGTGGTGATCGCGCGCGCTTTGCTGCGCGACACGCCTGTATTGCTGCTGGATGAAGCGACGTCTGCGCTGGATGCGCAATCCGAACAGATGGTGCAGGACGCACTTGATCGGCTCGCCGAGGGGCGCACCACAATAGTCATTGCACACCGCCTGTCCACGATACGCGGTGCAGACAAGATTGTGGTCATGGATCGCGGTCAGGTCGTGGACGAAGGCACCCATGAGGACCTTTTAGAACGTGGCGGTATTTACGCGGACCTTTATCGTTTGCAATTCAAGGACGGCAAAGCAGTGGTGGATATCAGCGGCTCTCAAGCGGTCGAAGACGCACCAGATGTGTCTGAAACCCGTCGCGACGGCTTCCTGAAACGGTTGACTGGCTGGTTCCGCTGACGCCTTAGCGCCGGTAGCTGTCCGCCAGAACCTCTGGCCGCACACCTGCGAAATACCGCGCCAGCGTCCAAAGATTGCGCGCGCCGCGCCGCACCCAGCCTTGTCTGCGGTATTTGTCGCCACTTGTGATCGCCGTGAAGCCTGCCCATCGGGTCTGGCGACGCAGTGCGCGCGCGATGGCGACATCCTCCATCAAAGGCTGGTCGGGATAGCCACCCACGCGGTCATAGACTGCGCGGGGCACCAGCAAGGCCTGATCGCCATACGGCAGCCCAAACACCCGGCTGCGCAGGTTTGCCCATCCAGCAACCCAAGCCCCGCCACGATCAAAGCGCAGCTTACCCCACCCGGCCTGCCCCGTACTCAGATGCGCACGCGCGGCCAAGGCCCAACCGGGTGCAAGCTGGGTGTCGGCATGCACCACCAATAACCAGTCACCTTTGGCCACCTCGCACCCCCGCCGTAACTGCCCACCGCGTGAAGCCGGTCCACTGACCACCTCTGCCCCCAAAGCATCAGAAATCTGCAGCGTGTCATCTGACGAGCCCCCATCCGTGATGATCAACTCCCGGATCAGCCCGGCATGCACGCCCTCCATCAACGCCGCCGCGCAGCCCGGCAAGGCGGTCTGAGCGTTCAAAGTCGGGATCACAACTGAAATTGGTGCCAGCACGTTGGGTTACAGGCCTTCTATGAGAACGCGATTAGTCTATATCAGGACCTAACCGCGAAAAAGGAGCAATCATGTCCCGCACCCTGCTGCGCCTGTCCGGCGCTGACACCCGAGACTTCCTGCAAGGGCTGGTGACCAATGATGTGTCCAAGCTGGAAGATGGGCCGGTCTATGCCGCGCTGCTGACGCCTCAGGGCAAGTACCTTGCGGATTTCTTTCTGTTTCTGGACGGCGCGGATGTGTGTCTGGACGCGGATGCGTCGTTGGCAACGGGCCTCAAGCAGCGGCTGATGATGTACAAGCTGCGTGCGGACGTGGCTGTGACCGAGGACGCGGAGATGCACCTGCATCGCGGGCTTGGTGATGCACCTGAAGATGGCTGGGGCGATCCCCGTCATTTGTCCCTCGGCTGGCGCGCGTGGCGCGACACACCGCAAACCGATGACACTGTGGACTGGGATGCCCTGCGTGTTGCCCATATGATCCCGGAAACAGGGATCGAACTCACGCCCGACAGCTTCATCCTTGAGCAGAACTTTGAGGCCATCAATGGCGTAGATTTTCGCAAAGGGTGCTATGTCGGACAGGAAGTCACCGCGCGCATGAAGCACAAGACGGAGCTTCGCAAAGGATTGGTGCGTGTTGCGGTAGAGGGCGACGCGGCAGCCGGAGCGGACATCACCGCAGGCGACAAAGTCGCCGGGCAATTGCTGACCAACGCAGGGGACGCTGCCCTTGCCTATCTGCGCTTTGACCGGGCCAAAGGTGAGATGTCCTGCGGGGATGCACGCATATCCTTGCTGACATAAAAAAACGCTCCCAAACCAGGCTCGGGAGCGCCTACTTTAACTGTCGCGCTGCGTTAGTCCCGCTTGATCAGTGGCGGGAACAGGAACGAGCCCATATGTGGGTGACTGCGCAAGATCGGATCATAGGCGAACGTGCCCCAGAACTTGCCAGCGCCCTTAAGCGGGTGACCGAAGAACGACCCCCAGTACTTGCCTGCGCCGCGCAGCGGGTTGCCCATGGAACCCCAATGTTTGCCAGCGCCGCGAAGCGGGCTGCCCAAAGACCCCCAGTGCTTGCCTGCGCCACGCAAGGGGCTTCCAAACGACCCCCAATGCTTACCGGCATAATCCAGCGGCTCGGTGCCGAAGAATGTACCCCAGTGCTTGCGACCAGAACGCGGATGGCGTTTGCCTTCGCCGTATTCTTCGAGCTCGAACTTCCAGGTGCCCCAATAGCGGTGCGTCCGATCGACTTTCATGTCGATCATCATGTCGCCGTAGCTTTCGCTGGTGAGATAGAAGTTCTCGTTCTCGACCCCGGCATCCATGGCATCGAACTCATCCAGAGTTGCCATCGCATTGCGCGCCGCACCAAAGGGCGTTACGGGCGCGCGGCACACCACAAGGGAGTTGCCGCTTTTCATCGCCTTGGCATAGCTTGCGGCGGACCCTTCCGGGACCTGCGCATCGACCATGGCCGCTTCGGCGCCTTTGCCAGCGGCGATGACGTCGATGTTGCCGTCAGGGTGGTTTTGCAGTTTCAGCGCTGTAGCAGCCTGCTCTGCGGTAGTTGCGTCTGCATAAAGACGTGTGACAATAGTCGTCATCTGACCTCTTCCTTTTCTTTTGGCCCTGTCCGTTCAGCTGAGGTGCGCACGTCCAGCGCAAGGTTGGGCCACACCTTGCGCAAACATTCTGTTCTACCCTGATAGATACGCCGCTTGCGTCGGTCTTCCAGTGATTTTCCGTCTTAAAGGCCAAATCGCGACAACTGCGAGCACGAGAAAGCCCATTTCCAATGCAAATACAGGGATGTAAGGTGCTTCGGCACCGACCCCAGTTCCTTGGGTGCTGACAAGCACCACATCGCGGATCACGCCACCGATTGCCACGGCGATCCCGGCACAGGTGGCTTGCACAGCGCCCCACGCCCCAAGCGCAAGGCCAACTTGCTCTGCCGGAGCGTTCCGCATCGTGGCGGTTAAGGTGCCATGACCGAACAAACCAGCGCCGAACCCGGCAACCAATGTAGCCAATGTAAACAGCCCCACGCTGCCGCTTTGGGCTGAGGCGATGATCGCACCGAAAGCGGGCACTCCAACCATGGCCCCCATCCACGCCATCCGCGTGGGCGAGGCACCGCGTGCCAACGTATAAGAGGCCAGCCAGAACCCGATCAGGGAGCCCCCTGCCAAGACAGCCGTCAACTTCGTCGTGGCCGCCACAGACATGTTCAGCACCTGCCCGCCATAGGGTTCCAGCAGCACATCCGCCATGCCAAAGCCAAAGGTGCCAAGGCCAATCACGACCAGCAGGCGCATCGCGTTGGTCTGCGACACAAAGCCCTGCCAAGCCTCGCTAAAGGTCGGTTTAGGCCGCCCGGCCATTGCACGCGCGCGGTCGCGCGGTTCTTGTTTCCAAAGCGCAATCCCATTCAGAACGATGGTCACAACTGCAGAGCCTTGGATTACAGCAATCAAACGCCCCGGTGTGTAGGGTTCCAGCAAGCGACCGTAAATGAACGCCGCGGCCATCATACCGACCAGTAGCATCACATACATCAACCCCACGACATTGGGCTGGTCTTCTTCGCGCACCAAATCCGTGGCTAGGGCAAGTCCAACGGTCTGCACAATGTGCACCCCCGCCCCAACCAGCAAAAACGCAAGGCCTGCGGACCCAATGCCTAGCCAGCGTGGCGCATCCACAGCCTCTCCGTAGCCCGACAGCACAAGAAGCGCGAAGGGCATAACTGCAAAACCACCGAATTGCAGCATTGTGCCTTTGAAGATGTAAGGGGTACGGCGCCATCCAAGCGCGGAATCATATGTATCGGACTTAAAGCCGATCAATGTTCGGAACGGGGCAAACAGAAGCGGCAGCGCGAGCATGATGCCCACAAGCGAGGCCGGGACATCCAATTCCACGATCATCACGCGGTTCAGCGTGCCGACCAGCAGCACAAGCGCCATACCAACGGTGATCTGGAACAAGGACAAACGTAAAAGCCGCCGCAAGGGCAGCTCTTCGGTCGCAACATCAGCGAAAGGCAGGAACCTTGGCCCGACGGCCATCAATTTCTGCGCCAGATATTCGCGCGTGCTGAGCACGTGTTGGACCTCCCCGCGCCGGATTCAATCTGTTTGCGATAATTCGATAGACTCCGGCGGGTTCGTTAAGCACCCGCCGGGTCAAGATTTTGACGGTCGACTAGTTCGTGTTTTGCAACACCGACGCCAGCGTCGTGTCCTGCGATTCAATCACAGCCCATGCGGTGGAACCATCGGGTAGCGTCACCTTGATGCGGTCACCACCGTCAAGAGTTGCTGCACCGGCATCCGCCGTTTTCATGGTGTCATCTGTGCTGAGCGCCGCAGAAGCTCCGGATCCCATCTCATTCCCGGACAGGAAGTCGTCCACCCATGTCGTGTTGGTCACAACTGCCAGATGAACGGCAAAGGAACCAGTCGCCACAGCTGTCAGGAACAGCGGAATGCCAACGGTCGGGTTTACGACGAGCCACATTTTTGAATTGTTCATAACGTGTTGCCCCCCTTAACCCAGCCACGGGGTGGAACTTGCCACCAGTAGGTGAGCCAGCAAAGCGATCCCACCGAAGACACGGGTGCCGTCAATGATATAGCTGTGCAGCTCTTCTGCTTCTTTCAGTGTCAGACCCGTCGGCCACACTTTATCTTCATCGGCCATGGAATTCTCCTTCGTGCCGTTTATCGCCTTCAATTTGGGGTATCGAAGCCGCACTCATCGAGACACCCCGCTTCGTCCTTGGCGATGAGTCGCGCACTACTCTTCAGTAAGGACATACCGTAAGGATAGACTTACACTTTATATTGTCAACATATACTGACACCTTTCGCGCCAAAGAGAAAAATACTGCGCAATTTTGTCAGAGGTTTGCTGGCAGCCCAAAGCTGCGTTCACGGGCTTATCGGCTCGACTCTCTCGCAAAACGGGAGGTTCCGAAACGAAAACGGACCGGAAGTTGCTACAACTCCGGTCCGTCAAATAGTCGTATCGTGCGCGACGATCACGCGCGTTCGGAATATTCCATCGTCTCTGTGTTCACGATGATATCTTCGTCGGGCCCGACAAAGGGAGGCACCATGACCTTCACGCCATTGTCCAGAATCGCCGGTTTGAAGGAATTCGCCGCGGTTTGTCCTTTTACCACCGGCTCTGTCTCTGCGATCGTGCAGGTCACCTTCTGTGGCACCGTCGCATTCAGCGCTTCACTGTCATAGAATTCCACAACAATGGTCATGCCATCTTGCAAGAACGGGCGACGGTCGCCGAGCAGTTCAGCAGGTAATTCGATCTGTTCGTAAGTTTCGGTGTCCATGAACACCAGCATACCGTCGCTTTCATACAGGAACTGCTGGTCCTTTTGCTCAAGGCGCACGCGCTCCACTTTGTCGGCCGAGCGGAACCGTTCGTTCAGCTTGGATCCATTGCGAAGATTGCGCAGTTCTACCTGTGCAAAAGCGCCGCCCTTGCCCGGCTTGACGTGGTCGACCTTGACCGCAGCCCAAAGGCCGTCGTTATGCTCAAGAACGTTTCCTGGGCGAATCTCGTTACCGTTGATTTTTGGCATTGTGGCGAAACTTTGTCGAAAGGTTGATCCAAATTTGAAGGACCCTATATCTTGGGCGGGTTGCTGCTGCAAGCAGACATACTCGTATTGAGGTCGCCAGAGCTATGCGTGAGACGCAACGGTGCTATGCAGAAACGGGGTATCCGAATCGTCTGCAATGCGCCATAAGGGTCCCCACGCCAAAAGCCAAGAGCAATAACAATTAGGGAAACGCGATGAAAGATTTCGTGGACGGCACAGCCTTCAACAACGAACAAGGCAATCGTGCCCGTAAACTATTCGCAGCAGTTGTGTTAGCTGCGCTGGACGACGCCATTGCTGACGACAAGAAATATGGCAACGGTCCAGAACAAATCGCTCGCTGGGCACGTTCGCGCGACGGACGTGAAGTTCTCAGCTGCGCCGGGATCGACCCAAACGAACGCGTGGTCGCCGGTCTGATGGATTTTGTCAGCAAAGGTGTCCGCACCTCCGTGGCTCTGTCCCGTGAAGAAAGCGAGCGTCGCAATGCCGCCGCCGCTGCTGAGGAAGCCCGCGCCGCCTAACGCGCAGAGGTTTTCACACCAAATCGAAAAGGCCGCGCCCTGGGGGACGCGGCCTTTTTCGTTGGATAGGTTCGTCGCGCGCTTATTCGAATTCCCGACTTGTCATCGCACGATGAATCTCGCGCCGTACAAGTTTACGGACATTGCGCGTGATACGCTCCCCCAAGGGGCCTTGCAGCTCTTCACGCACAATGTCGGTCACCAACACGCGCAAGGCGTCTTCGTCCATCATCAGTTCGCCGACGACATCGGCGTCCTCATCGTCTTCAGCTGGCGCGACTGGTGCCTCTGGCATTATGTCGATCACAGCGCCGGACACATCATCCAAAGCGTCGACATCATCATCGGACATAACCTCGGATGCGTGCCGGAACACGGTCATGGGTATATCCATCTGCGTGACGTTGTCTTCGACGGTTGATTGCTTCGCAACGTCGTCAGACGTTTCGTCGACAATCTCAGCCTGTGCGAATTCGGCGTCTTGTTCGTCTTCGGACTCGTCAGCATCTTCCCACTCGATCGCTGGGGGAACAGTCCCCGAATACGCATCCTGATCCACGCCATCTGGTTCCCATTGATCGTCGCGACGACCAATAACGGCCTCCAACGCCGCGATCTTCGCGCCCAGCTTCATCTGGCGGGCGGCACGGTTCTCAATCCGCGTCACTTCTTCCTCGGTAAAGGGATCAGCCGGTTTTGCATCAGCGGTGTCAGATTGCTCGGACGCTATCTCTTCCGCAGGAATGTCTTGCGCTTCAAGTTCGGCAGATGCTGGGGCCGCCGTGTCATCCTCGACCTTCTCAGCAACCGGATCCGCGTTTTCTTCTAGCTTATCTGATGCAACCAGCTTTGCGACTGCATCGATTGTTTCTTCTTCAGGCTCTGGTTCAAGGTCAGCCTCAACTTCTGCAGCGTCCATATCCGCATCGATAGACTCGGTGTCAGAAGAATCCGCTTCGTCGGTTGCCATAGCCTCAGTTTCGGCGCCCACACCCTGTTGTTCTTCTACAGGTTCAGGGTCGGCAGCCGTTTCTTCCACGACAGAAGGCTCGGTTTCGTCCAACACCGGTTCCTTGTGTGCATCGCGCAAAACAAATGGTTCAGGACGGATGGGCACGGCCTGCGCGCTTTCAACGTCTTCAGCGTCTTCAATGCGTTGTGACGCGGTCAGAACCAGCTTTTCAGGATCGTCGTCAAGGCGATGCGCCTCCCCCAATTCAAGCACTTCGGGTTCAAGCGTGACCGGTTTGGCAGGCTTTTTGTGCTCACTCACCAGACGTCGGATGGACTCCAGAACGTCTTCGACATCAGCGTTAGAAACGGGATTCGACATATTATTTCACCATGCTCGCTCGGACTATAGGATAGACGTCCGCGCGCGCTCGCACAACAGATAGGAAAAATTGTCAGTCTTTTTGTAAGGACTTGAGAACCCGGTCGAGCTTCTGGCCCTGCTTGGACCGCGTCGTTGGCGCGGATTTCACAAGGTTGTAGTATTCGCTTGGGTCATATTGCTGGATGCCAAGACCAAGGTCCGTGACCGTCAACCGGCCCATTGAGGACAACACCTGATACGCTGCGACATAGCTGTCGGCCTGCGCCTGAATCTTGGACGCCTGGGCATCAAGCAGCGCTTGTTCCGCGTTCAACACATCCAATGTCGTGCGCGCGCCCAACGTGGCTTCTTCGCGAACGCCGCGGAACGCGACACGTGCCGCGCGGATACGTTGTTCGGTTGCCTCAAGCTGAGCTTGCGCCACTTGCAACTGCGCATAGGCCGCGCCGACGTTTTGGCGGATCGTGTGGCGGGTTTGGTGCAACTGCCCACGTGCCTGATCCCGCCGAGCGACCGCCTGACGTGACTGGCTGGACAGCTGACCACCTCGATAGATCGGCCCCGTCGCCCGGATGCCAACGCTGAGGTTGTCAGAATATTGGTCGGAGTTGAACGTCTCTGTCTGCCGCGCCTGACCAAAGGCTTCCACGCGCGGCGATGGCAAGCGCTTGGCCTGCTCTACCAGCAGATCAGCAGCAGCGACTCTGTGCTGAATTTCTTTCAGACTCGGGTGATTGCGTACGGCAATGTCCTTGGCCCGTTTGATGCTGCGTTCGACACGCGGCAAGCGTCCGGGTGTTGCCAGTTGACCCGGCTTGCGCCCCACGGACGCGGCATAAGACTCCTGCGCAATGACCAGCGACCCTTGTGCAGCAGCCAGCCCAGACTGCGCCTCGGCAAGGCGGGCTTCGGCTTGTGCCACATCTGTGCGTGTCACTTCACCCACTTCAAAACGATCTCGTGCCGCGCGCAGCTCTTCGGTAATAAGCCGCAAGTTAGAGCGGCGCAGCGCAACGTTCTCTGTTGCGGCGCGCACATCGAAATAAGCCCGAACCGCATTGGTGAGCACCTGTTGTTCAACTGAAATCAGCGCCTGTCGCGTCGCCAGCACCGTTTCTTTGGCGGCTTCGACCCCCAAACGCGTTCGGTTGTTGTCCCACAGCAGCAAAGTCAGATCGAGCTGCAGAGCGACCTCTGTACCGAAACTGCTGAAATTGACCGACGATCTCCGCGTATTGATGGCGTTTCGGTTCGTTCGCGTAGCGCTTGCCGTCCAGGTAATGATCGGGCGCAACGCAGCCACGGCCTGTGCAACGTCCTCATCTGCGGCGCGCAGCAAGGCGCGGTTCTGTTCCAACAATCCGCTGTGTCGATATGCGCCTACCAACGCATCATGCAAGGTTTCAGCACCATTTGCCACCGGCGCGCAGAGCGCCAAAACGGCGACAGCAGTCGCCTGACATGCCCGCAGGCCAGATTTTAACATTGGTACATTTCTCCTTGCGGCGCGACTACAGCGCAAAATCAGCCTGTTTTTCAAATCCAGTCAAGACCGGAGCACCTGCGTTAAACGCGCGACGCCACGATATCTGTCCATCGATCTTATAGCCGATTTTTACTTCACCAAGGGGGCCGTCCATGAAAACAGCACAAACACGCCCGCCGTCTTTTAACTGATCCAGCAGTGAATCCGGGATGGTCATCACCCCGCCCTGCACCATGATCGCATCAAACGGGGCATGCTCTTTCGCCCCATCGGTCAATGGACCGGTATGCACCATAACATTGTCTGCATGCTGGTCGGACAACGTGCCTTGTGCTTCCTGCGCCAGCGTTTCGTCGTCTTCCAAGGCGATCACAGCTTCAGCCATGCGAGCAATCACCGCAGAGGAGTAGCCATAGGTACAGCCCACATCCAGCACCAGTTCATCCCGCGAGATGTCCATAACGTCCAGCATTTTGGCCAGCGTGCGAGGCTCCAGAATGACACGCCCGTCATCCAGATCGATATTCTCGCCCATATAGGCCGCCTCGCGACGGTTCGCGGGCACGAATTCTTCGCGCGGAACGTGCAACATCGCGTCAATAATGGGAAATTTCGTTACATCGGACGGGCGCACCTGTGTGTCTACCATCATCGTGCGCCGCGCGGCAAAATCTGTCATCGGGCAGAACTCTCCAGTTTGCACTCCCTAGATAAGGATGTGACATATCTCCGAGGCTTGGGCAATCACCCGCTTCGCATCATTTCGCCCTCTGTGCCTCTTGCAGCACGTTTCGGTCTGGGCTAAGCCCTGTGGCGCACCGCACGTGAGGCGAGTTGGCGGAGTGGTGACGCAGCGGATTGCAAATCCGTGTACACCGGT
>CAZDXI010000043.1:12276-14323 GCA_964509095.1 uncultured Rhodobacterales bacterium | reverse complement strand
GTACCCCATATGTGACCCGGCGTTTAAATCAATTCAAAGATGTTGTCTCCAAGCTCGAACGTTTCACCATCTGCCAGCACCATGTCTTGCGAAATCATTTCCCACTTTCGACGACCTTTGGATTTGGCAGCGTCTGCGATTGCCTCGTCCCATCCACGTTGACTCATCACAAACTTGGCGTTTGGCAGCAGAGGATGCAAAGTTTCGGCTCCGGCGGCGTGGTCAAAGTGGCCATGCGTCATAGGCACATATTTGATATCAGCGAGATCGACGCCAACGGCTTTGATGTTATCAACCAATTGCTTGGTGAATGGTCCGTACAAAGTGTCGATCAGAACAACTCCGTCGTCTGTATGCGCAAGCCAAGCTGACACCCAGCAAATGCCAACGTAGTCGACATTACCAAAGGGTTTCCAAGGCTCGATATATTGCGAGACTGGCGTGTTCAGCCACTTGCCCAAATCCTTCGGCATTTTTCCGGATTTCCCAAATCCGATGACATGGCCGGGGATCTCTTTTGACGGGCATCCTTCGATAAATTCAACAGAGGCCGGTGCGCCCACGCCGATCGATGCTGCCCGAAATAGCCGGGCGGACGTTGAAAGTTGAACCGATGGACAGTCCCTGTGACTATGCTGTGTGTACCAGCGTGAGCAAAGCTTGGTAAAACGGGACGGTGCGCGACTTCATAGTCACGCCACCGCATAAAATCCGATTTCGACCGCAGAGGCGCGACGTACGCCGGAACAGACGAACAACGTGTGATTGACCCACGCATAGTTTGCATCACCTGTTTCCAGCCGAGCAGCGGTCCGCATGTAGTACTTCGATGGATCGACATCTTCGCCAGCCGCCAGTTTGGCAATCACCTCGGACGGGCCGTGGCGTGTGCCGATGTTGACCACTTCGATGATGGCGCCATCGTCTGTTTTCAAAGCATAGCGGGTGTCCAGATGTGCCGCCCCATCGTCATGAACCGTCTGCCAGTCGGCCCCCACATTCAAAACCTCACCCCTTATGTCAGGCCCCAACGCCTTGCCGCCGATGATTGGAATGATCCGGCGCGCTCCGGCACGTCCTTTGCCAAGTTCTAGCGGTGCGTCCAGTTCAACATGCAACGTAAAGGAATGGCGCAAGGTGGGCGTCGGGATTTCCATTCAAGCCAGCCCCAGCAACCGCGCCGCGTTGCCTTTGGTAATATCCTCACGCAATTCGTCTTTGATGGCGATCTTTTCAAAATCTGCGAGCCAGCGTTCCGGGGTGATCATCGGCCAATCTGATCCAAACAGGACTTTCTTCTTCAGGATCGAATTGCAGTAACGCACCAGAATTTCCGGGAAGTATTTCGGCGACCACCCGGACAGATCGATGTAGACATTGGGCTTGTGTTGAGCGACGGCAAGCGCCTCTTCCTGCCAAGGGAAACTCGGATGCGCGAGGATGATTTTCATCTCCGGGAAATCCACCGCGACATCATCCATGTACATCGGGTTTGAATACTTAAGTCGCATCCCGTTGCCGCCCGGCATCCCCGAGCCCACGCCTGTCTGGCCGGTGTGAAACAAGGCGATACCGCCCTCTTCCGCGATGGCTTCATACAGCGGGTAGGCCATGCGGTCGTTTGCATAGAACCCTTGCATTGTGGGATGGAACTTGAATCCTTGGATGCCAAATTCCCGGATCAAGCGACGGGCTTCGCGCACACCCATTTTTCCTTTCCACGGATCAATTGAGGCAAAGGGGATCAGAACATCGCTATTAGCCGCCGCGATTTCAGCGACTTCTTCGTTCTTGTAACGCCTGTAGCCCGTTTCACGCTCGCTATCGACGGGGAAGATCACAGCCGCAATGTTCTGTTCGCGGTAATGCGCGGCGGTTTCCTCTATCGTGGGAGGATGTTTCCACGGGGCACGGAAGTACTGCGCCATAGTCGCCTGCAGATCATCATACCCGTCATCATCGTGACAGCCGCAGGGTTCCTCGGCATGGGTATGAATATCGATTGCCCGTACTTTTGAGATGTCGACCATGATCAGATGTCCTTTAA
>CAZDXI010000043.1:0-12176 GCA_964509095.1 uncultured Rhodobacterales bacterium | reverse complement strand
CACGTTCAAACGCAGGTTCGCAGCACGCACCCATGTCCCAGTGAGCAACTTGAAGTCTTCGCTGATCCGCCCGTCGAACTTCAACCCCTTGTTCACATCGTCGGGGTCGACCAACTTCATCGCATCACCTGTGATGAAATACCCCTCATCATCAAAGGCTTCTGCCGTTTTGTCTGGGGCCTCAAAATAGCCGGACATCACGTTTGGCCCCCTTGCGCGCACCTCAAAACGGTCATCCTCTTGCGGGGTCAGTTTCAGCGAAATTCCGGGCAAAGGCACGGTTGGAATGCCGACATTTTGTGCCGCCAAACTCAGCAGAGCATGGTCGACACCATTGCCCGACATTATCAATATCGGGGTCGTCTCTCCCATTCCACGCGCCAGCAAAGCCGATCCAATTGCCTGAACCTTTTCCAGGGTTGAGGCGTAACTTTCGCTGCGCCAACCTGTACCGCTGCGCTCGGCCAGGAAAACACGGTCCGCCGCTGCCTCTGCCCAATGATGTAGCCACTCACCTGTAGACTTCGCACAAGGGCCAAGCAGTGTGTTTGATGTCAGCAGAATTGTCCCATCTGCACGAACTTCGCGGCTGACATCATGCGCTTGGAAGTCGCTTGTGCGCTTCATGTTTTACCCTTTGATCCAAGTCTCTGAACTTGTCTCAAGACCGCCACGATCTGATCTCGCGTGTCAGGATCAATGCCATTGAACAGTGCGTCTTCGTGATCGTGGACCGCTTTGACAGCCCGTTCAAACAGCTGCCGTCCCTTCAGCGTTGCCCGTAGCGCATAGGCGCGACGATCTGTAGGCACGCGGTCACGCACAATCAGTCCGCGCTGTTCTAACTCATCCACGATCACCACAAGGTTGGGCCGCTCTATGTCCATGGCTTCCGCCAGTTGCGACTGGCTGAGACCTGGATTGTCGACAACGAACACCAGCGCTGTGTAGGTCAGCATGCGCAAGTCCAAAGGCTTCAGCGTGCGCGCCAAATCGGCCTGAACTACGTTAAAACTGCGCTTTAAGTGATATCCCAAAAGACCTTGCAGCGTGGCATCATTCGCCTGAAACGAATTCAACAGTTTATTCGCTTTGTGTTCTTTTGCCATGAGATCACCGAAACTTTGGTGCGCGTTTTTCAAGAAAGGCTTTCAGCCCTTCCTCGGCGTCTGGCGTCGATTGAGACAGCGCCGCGACAAGGGATTCCGTGAACAATCCATCGCTTTGCGACATGTCCCCGATCCGTGCAATCGCCTGCACCATGAAGTAATTGGACAGCGGCGCATTGCGTGCGATTTTGCCCGCAAGTGTCTTCGCAAGTTCCATCGCCGCGCCATCATCTACCGAATAGTGAGCCAACCCCAAAGAGACGCCTTCATCCGCGCCATACTTGCGACCGGTCAGCATCATCTCTGTCATCCGATCTGGGCCAAGCAATCGACCCACGCGCGCTGTCGCACCCCCGCCCACAAATATACCGCGGCGCCCTTCGGGAAGCTGAAAGACTGTAGAAGCTTCGGCAATACGCACATGGGTCGCCGCCGCAAGCTCCATGCCGCCACCAATGACCGCTCCAAACATGGCTGAGACCGTGATCAACCCTCCAAACTGGATTTTGCCCATCACTTCGTGCCACTCGCGGGAATGGTACAAGTTTTCTTCCGGGGAGCGATGCACATGCTCTGACAAATCAAGACCTGAGCAATAGTGCCCAGCGGTTCCAGTCAAAATTGCGACGCGCACGTCTTTGGGCGGTTTGGCGTAAAACGCATGGATGGCGTCAAGAAGCTCCTGACACATCGCGTTGCGTTTATCGGGGCGGTTCATCGTCAGCGTGGCAATCGAGCCATCTATGTCGATTTCAAGAATTGGAGTGCGCATCGACTTTTCCTTAGCGAATAGGAAGGCGTGCTGTGCCGTCCAAGCTGATCGCTGTTTGGTTCAAAACTTCAGCATCATTTAGTTATGTTTAATAACTGTTATTTTTCGCATCAAGAAGTTTGTTGTCTCTGCAATGGGCGAAGGGAAGCAGAACGGACCCTGAGGAACGTCTTTTGTCATGCCAAACTGCGTAGTCAGAAATCTGGTTCAAACAGGACGACTGCCACCAAAACATCAAACGATGTGACATTGCGCAACCAAGCGTCACAGGGCTAAATTTTCTACTCAGGCTTGCACCTCTAATTACAAAGCAATAATTAACGCAGAAGTTGTATCGTTAACCAATTTGTAAGCTTTTGGCAGCAAGTCTGTAACCATCTGGGGGATCGGTCGGCCATGCTCAGCAATTGGCTGGACTGTACTTGCGCGACATTTGAAACACTCATCGAGAACGGTGCCGTATGCCCGACTTTGATTTAGATATTCTTGAAAGCGCGCTGGAACGATGTGCTGAGGAACCCATTCATATTCCCGGCGTCATTCAGAACTGCGGAGTTCTGCTTGCCTTTTCAATCGCCGACAAACGCATCACTTACGCGAGCGAGAACGTCGAACGCATTTTCGGTCAGCCCATGCAGTCTGTCTTGGGTACGCCCATAGATTCACTTTTTGACAGCGACTTCATTCACGAAGTGAACAACTGTGTTGCTCAGGTTGCGCGACGTCCGTCTCGCGTCTCCGCTGGGAGCAAAACAATTGGCGGCACAGACTTTCATGTGTCTGTGTCTCCATCAGACGAATTTGTCGTGCTCGAGTTCGAGTCGGAAGCATACGATCTACAAGATGTGGAAAAACAACTGCGCCGCATGCCGTTGATTATGAACCACGTGCAGAACGCGACATCTTCTGATGAGTTGCTGAAACACATCGTAAATCTGAGCGCATCCTTGTCAGGATTTGACCGGGTCATGGCATACAGGTTTGACGCCACTTGGAATGGCGAAGTGATTGCGGAACATGCGCACCCAAGCCTTGAACCATATCTGGGGCTTCACTTTCCACATTGGGACATACCCTCTCAGGCGCGTGATATGATGCTGAAATTTCCGCTGCGCTTCATCGCCGATGTGGATTCAGAACCAGTCCCGATCCGCGCGATGTCAGAGGATCAGCCACCTTTGGACATTTCGCTCGCCCAATTGCGCGGCGTGTCGCCCATTCACCATCAATACCTCCGGAACATGGGGGTCCAATCGACGATGACGATGAGCATCATTGTCGAAGAGAAGCTTTGGGGAATTATCTCTTTCCATAACAGGGAAGCGATGGTTCCTCCGGTCGGGTTGCGGCAAGTCTGTACTGCTCTGGCCCCATTAATCGGCGCCAAACTCGAGTCACTGCTCCGCAAAGAGCTACTTGACCTGCACAAAGACATCGACGTGCTGTCTCAGACAATAGCAGACGGTGCGGACGCTAAACGTCTCCTGGTGGCTGAAGCTGAGACTGCGATCGAAGCCATTTATCGGAAATTTGACGTCGTAGGCGTCGCAATTGGGATTGGTGAGCAAGTCACGCAAATCGGCATCAACGCACCGCAAGCCTTGCTGGATGAACTGCGCCAACGCGCAACGTCTGCCCCCAACAACATATGGCAATCCCAGTGTTTGGTCGAAGATATCGACTGCGCCGATCTGGATCTTGGCTCCATTTGCGGGGCATTGATGCTGGATCGCAACGAGGGGAAATGGATCTGTCTGCTGCGCGAGTCGATGACAGAGTCCATAAGATGGGCCGGCGCTCCCAACAAGTCTGTTGATACCTCGGATGGTCGGGCCCGTCTCCATCCACGCGGTTCATTCACACTTTATAAAGAAACGCAGCAAGACACTTCGCGCAATTGGCAAAACCACGACATGCGCCTTTTGGAAGGAATTTCGCAAAGCTTGCTCGCCGCGAACCAACGACAAATCTATCTGGCAGCGATGCAACGTCAGCAAGGTCTGATTGTGGATGAGCTGAACCACAGGGTTCGCAACATCTTAGCATTGGTAAGATCCATCTCGCGACAAGCGCGCAGGCACAACGCGTCCCTTGAAAGTTACTCCGCCGCATTAGAACAACGCATCAATGCGTTGGCTTCCGCGCATGACCTCGGAGTGGGCAACGCGGCAGTACCCGTTTCGGTAAAAGAAATCATCGCAATCGAAAGCGCTCCGTTTTCCGAAGGCCGAGAAGGCGTTGTTGACGTCGTCGGGTCTGATATCGGCCTTTCCGCAGAAAACGCACCGATTGTTGCATTGGTCATTCACGAGTTGATGACAAACGCAGCCAAGTACGGCGCGCTTTCTATCGACAGCGGTCATGTGAACGTTTTCTTGTCCCAGCGTCCGGATGGTGCCGTGATCAACTGGATGGAAATGGACGGGCCGACGATCCAAACACCAGAAGAATATGGATTTGGCACGACCCTGATCAGCAATGCGGTTCCTTATGAGTTGAACGGGACAAGTGAGCTTATTTTCCACCCGACGGGCGTGATCGCCAAAATCACACTCCCAACAACCTGTTTGGCCACATTGTCTTCGGAAACACGCCCCAAGCCACTGTCCAAGCCAATACCCATGGACTCCCGCAGCGAACGACCTTTTGCTTTGAACGGTTCGGTTCTGATTGTCGAAGACAATTACATGATTGCGCTCGACTTGATGGCAAACCTAAAGACGCTTGGCTTCCAAGATGTCGAAATGGCAAGTGATCTTGCGCACGCGCGCGAAATAATGACCTCTCACGACATCTCCCTCGCCATTCTGGACATCAATCTTGGACGCGGCGGCACAAGTGTTGAACTGGCAGACGAACTGGATGCTGAAGAAACCCCGTTCATCTTTGTCACTGGCTACGGAGAACTTGCCCCTTTGCCCACAGCGTTAGGTCGGAAAATCAAGCTGCAAAAACCGGTGTCTGTTTCCAACCTGAAAGATGCTCTGAACCGCGTTTTTCAAGAACGCAAGGCGATGTGATGCATCCGGCAAGGGCCCATCTCAGAGCAAGTCTAGCTGATGCGCATGAACGGGTGGATGCCACGTTTTCGAAGTTTGACCTGGCGACCGCTAACGGCGCCAGTAAGTTCCTGACGGCACATTTGGTTGCGCTGCGTGTGCTAAACGACACTTTCGGGTGCAGTCACGGAATCGACTACGCCGCGACTAAGTCGCTTGTTGAACAGGACCTGATCCTGCTTGGACGCGATACGCGCAATGCGCCGTCTTTTGACGGTACTTTTGATGCGTCTCACGGTCTGGGCGCGGCCTACGTTGTCGCAGGATCACATTTCGGCAAGCGCGTTCTTTTGAAGCTCTGGTCTCGCAGCCAAGACCCGCGCGTCTTGTCCGCGATGAACTTCATTGAAACTGATACCTTGGCACAAGCGTGGCCGGACGTAATGCGCGACATCGCCGGTCAATACGACACCCCCGAATTCGAAGCCACCATGATCGGCGCAAAGATGACCTTCGCGATGTTTGAAACTGCAGCGCACGCACAATTGACCATTCCACAAGAGAACAACCCTTGCACGGGTTCGTCTTCCTCAAGGAATGATCAGGCAGCGTAGCAGTCCTAACTGGTCGCAGTGCATTGCCCTTGGCTTAGCCAAGGAATTGGCGATCCATCTGAACGGTCCGGCGTAAATCTTGTCGATTAAGTGCCACTTGAAAACTTGGCGCCAGCACAAGCCTTTCACCTGTACGGCTAACCAGAAGCGTGACTCGGCATACTGCGGCCATCTGCTTCAAGCTCTTTTCTGTCCCGGAACGCAATGTAAATGCCGGGGGGTTCTCTCTCTGCGGCCATGGCCTCGACGGCCTCCGCAGATCGTGTAATCCGTGAGTGATGACGCCGCGACCAATCAAAGTGCGCGTCCTTAAGCCTGTCGAGGTGCTCCGCATAAGTCGGGTCCGTCGCCAAATCGCAAAGCTCATTCGGGTCGGTTTGCAAATCGAACAGCAAGGGCCGCATCTTTTCGACGTGGACGTATTTCCACCGCCCATCAAAGACCATCACCAGACGCGCATCTGCTTGATCTATATCGACACCCTGCCGTGCGTCGCGCGTTGAATAATCGTATTCAGAGATCGCATAGCGACGCCACTCCGGGTCCTCACCATGCAAGAGGGGCGTCAGATTGCGGCCTTCGATGATATGCGGTTTGGCTTGCCCGCCCATGAACTCCAAAAAGGTGGGAGTCAGATCGATCCCTTCGACCAGTGCGTCGCAAGTCGTTCCCCGTGTCGCATCAGCCTCAGCGCGTGGATCATAGATCAACAGCGGTATTCGGGCAGAACAGTCGTAAAAGAGGTCCTTTTCGCCGAGCCAGTGATCCCCCATGTTATCCCCGTGGTCCGAACAGAAAACGATCATCGTATCGTCCAAGCGTCCACTTTCGCGCAAATATGCGAACAAGCGCCCCATCTGATCATCAAGCTCTTTGACAAGCCCCATGTAGCAGGGGGCCACCAGATCGCGCACGTCATTGCGCGACATGCTCTGACAGATGCGCGTATTGATCCACGCCTGCAGCAGCGGATGGTCTGTCTGCCGCTCTTCATCGTTGCGGTTGACGGGCGGCAGATCGCTGGCGCTGTACATATCGTTGTAGGGCGCTGGCGCCAGATAGGGCCAATGCGGCTTGATGTAGCTTAAGTGACAAAGCCATGGCTGTTCACCCTGCGCGTCGATGAATTCAATGCCTCGGGTGGTGAGCCACGCAGTTTCTGAATGCTCCTTGGGCACTCTCGCGGGGAGCGGTGCGTTGTCCATCAGCCAGCCCGAAAGCCACTCGCCATTCGGTCCGATAGCTGTGTTGGCCCATTCCTCCCACGGGTTTTCGCCGCCCATTCCGTTGTCGCGCAGGTATTGATCGTAATCCTCCGCATGCCGCGACGGGTAAGCAGTTGCATTGGTGCCATCATCGCGTACGAACACCTCGAACCCGCATTGAGCAACCAAGGCTCCGATCGAGCTTTCCGGCGTTATCCCCAGCCGTTTCATCCCTTCATGATCTGGCGTCATATGGGTCTTGCCGACCAGCGCACATTTCGCACCGACCTCGCGCAGATGGTCTCCCAGTGTCGGCTCACCGACGCGCAGCGGAAACCCGTTCCAAGTAGAGCCATGGCTGCGGACATACCGCCCTGTGTAAAAGCTCATCCGGCTCGGGCCACAGATCGGGGATTGCACATAGGCTTTGTCAAAGCGCACACCCTGTGATGCCAGCCAGTCCAGATTTGGCGTGTCAATGTGGTCCGCGCCATAACAACTGAGGTAATCCCAGCGGAGTTGGTCGGCCATGATCCAGAGAACGTTCTTCGCTGTATTAGTCATGCCGCTTCCATCGCTTTTCTATTACTGCCGATGCGCATCATTCTGTGATCTGACCCGATAGCCCAGAGGAAAAAGCTGGAGATTGTAGCGCTCCGCAATGAAGCCCCAAACGCCTTTCGGGGCTTTGAGCATAACAACAATGGCGACGGCACCCAGCACAATCAGATAGATCGTTCCCAGATCGGCCAACGTTTCGCGCAGCGCAAAAAAGATCAAGGTGCCGATGATCGGCCCTTCGAGCGTGCCAATTCCTCCGATCACAACGATGAAAATTACAAAGGCCGTCCAGTCATTGACCGAGAATGCCGCGTCCGGAGATATGCGCAGCTTTTGCAAGAAGATCAGCGCACCCAGCATCGACGTGAATGCCGCCGTCACCACATACACGACGAACTTGATCCGCCAAATGTCGATCCCAAGTGAACTCGCGGCAAGTTCATTGTCTCTGATGGCGGTCAATGCCAGCCCTCTGCGCGAGCGCAAGAACAGATACACGGCTGCGATCACCACGACCACGGCCCCAAGTGCCATCCAATAGGCCAGCGCTTCGCGCCCGGAACGGGAACTCGCAAGCGAGCGGACGATCCCAACAGGCAACGAAGAGCCCGAGCCACCGCCAAGGCTTGAGACCTGCGCAAATGACAGTCTGAACACTTCCGCGATCACCCAAGTCCCAATCGCGAAATAGGCACCACGAAGGCGGAAGATCAGCGCCGCGACGGGGATCGAGATCATGGCCCCAAGGACACCCGCCCCTGCAATGGCGACAATGGGCGACAGCCCGCCAAAGATCGTGAGCGCGAACAGCATATACCCGCCAAAACCGACAAAGGCTTGCTGCCCGACAGACACAAGCCCGGCATAGCCCGCCATCAGATTCCAAAGGCTGGCGAGCGCGAGATACAGGAACAGCTCCCCCATCAGGCGCATATCTGCACGACCCGCCCACCAAGGGGCGGCGATCAGGACAATCAGGACCAATGCGCCAAGAAGCGCGGCGACCTTGGCAGCCCGGGAACTGCGGGAAACGCTGTGCTGCATCATCCGCTTACCCTCGGGAACAGGCCCTGCGGGCGAATGGCTAGTACGATGAGAAAGGCGATGTGCCCGGACAGCAGCTGCCAACCGGGATCAATCTTGGCCCCGATGGTTTGGGCGACGCCTAAGATAACCCCGCCCGCCAGCGTGCCCCAAAGATTGCCAAGCCCGCCGATGATCACGGCTTCAAACCCATAGATCAGCCGCGCACCGCCCGCTGTGGGGTCAAAGCTGGTCCGGATGCCCAAGAGGATCCCGGCGATGGCCGTGACAGCCAATGCCAGCCCCATTGCGAGGCCAAAGATATGACGCTTGTTCAGCCCCATCAGCTGCGCGATTTCCTGATTGTCCGACACAGCCCGGAAAGACCGACCCAGGGCCGTGCGGAAAAACATGTATTGCAAACCAGCGATCACAGCGACGGCAATGGCAAAAGTCAAAAGCGGCAGAATGCCCAGCGACAGACCCGCGACATCGATGCTGGCGGTCTCTAAGGCGCCTGCGTCCATTTTCTGCGGGTCCGCGCTGAAGCCTTCCAGAAACAGGTTTTGCAGGATGACCGACAGCCCGAATGTCACCAGAAGTGGCGGCAGAATATCGTCTCCCAACGTCTTGTTCAAAATACCGCGCTGCAACACATACCCAATTGCGGCCATTGTCGGGACCACAAAGATCAGCGCCAAAAGCGGATGCATCCCACTGCTCATCACAACGGTCAGACCGAGATAGGCGGCCAAAACAATGAAATCACCATGGGCGATATTGACCAGCCGCATCACCCCAAAGATCAGCGACAGGCCCGCTGCAAACAGGGCATAAAGCCCGCCCAGCAACGTCCCTTGCAAAATCGCATTCACCCAATCCATGCTATTCTATCCCAAAATAAGCAGCACTAATGGCATCGCGCGAAACGGTTTCGGCTTCGCTTTCCAACGTCACGCGACCCTCCATCAAGCAGTAAACCCGGTCCGAGACAGAGAGCGCTTTGCTGATATCCTGCTCAACGATCACGGCGGACATGCCTTCGCCCACAATGCCCGGCAGCGCCTCGTAAATGGATTTGATGATCACCGGCGCAAGACCAAGCGAGATTTCGTCAAAGAGGATCAGTTCGGGGTTCGACATCAACGCGCGTCCGATGGCGACCATCTGTTGTTGCCCCCCCGACAACGCGGTTGAAGGGTAGTTGCGGCGCTCCTTCAGGACGGGAAACAGCTTGAACACGGCGTCCAGATCCCACGGACCGGGGCGTTGCAAGCGGCCACCGATCTGCAGGTTTTCTTCGACAGAAAGTGACGGGAACAGCTGACGACCTTCGGGGACAAGTGCAATGCCTTGTGCGGCCACTTCATCAGCCCGCAACTTGCCAATCGGCGCACCACGAAAGGCAACCTGATCCGCCGCGTTCTGCATCAGACCTGAAATGGAACGCATTAGCGTGGTCTTCCCGGCCCCGTTGGCGCCTATGACAGCGATCACCTCGCCCTCGGCCAGTTCCATGTCGACACCGTACAGCGCTTGGAAGTCACCGTAATGCGCATCAAGCTGCTGCAGCTTTAGGATTGGGTCAGGCATCAACGGCAATCCCAAGATAGATTTCCTGAACTGCCGGGCTGGCCATGATCGCCTTAGGTTCGCCCTCGGCAATCTTTTGACCGAAATCTATGACAATCAGCCGCTCCACGACCTCCAGCAGCGCATGAACCACATGCTCGATCCAAATGATGGACACACCGCTGGCGTGCACACCTTTGATCGTGTTGATCAGGGACACGCATTCGTTTTCGGTCAATCCGCCCGCGATCTCATCCAGCAGCAGCAACTTGGGTTTGGTGCATAGCGCGCGTGTCAGCTCCAGTCGTTTGCGGTCCAGCAGCGTGAGGCTTCCAGCCGTCTGGTTGGCTTTATCGATCAGCGCCGTTTGATCCAGAACCTCTAGCGACAGGTGTTCCGCGTCGCGCCCCGACAAACCAGCGGCTTGGGTCGCGGCGACCATGGCGTTTTCGAAGACCGTCATGCCCGAAAAGGGCTGCGGCACCTGAAAGCTGCGCGCAATCCCGGCGCGGCTGCGATAAGGCGCGGGTTGTTTGGTGATGTCCGCGCCCTGAAACGCGATGCGACCGGCATCGGGGCGCACGGTACCTGTAATCAGGTTGAACATCGTCGTTTTACCCGCGCCATTCGGCCCGATGATGCCAAGCGCTTCACCTTGCTCCAGCTCAAGGCTCAGGTCGTTGGCGACGATCACAGCGCCGAAGGCTTTTTGGACGCGGTCAAGTTCAAGTATTGTCGACATGCAAGGCCTTCAAAAAAAAGGTGTTGCGCCGGAAAAGCCCGACGCAACTTGAAGCTCAAATAAGCTTCAGATCTCCCGTGAGTGGGATATTCGTATGCGCAGAATTCGCGACGATCTTCAGATCGAACGTGTCGCCTTCCTTCTGCCACTGACCGCCCACCAATGGCGTCTTGGAGACGTTCTTGACCGGCCCATTCGACCAATCAACCGAGCCCACGATAGTCTCAAGTTTGGTCGCAGCAATCGCCGCTGTGATTGCCTCATAGTCATCCAGATCTTCGGCGCGCTTGATAACGTCAGCCGCCACTTCGAACAGCGCGTGCTTAAAGCCAATCGGCTGCGTCCAGGGACGTCCCGTCGCGGCCGTGTAACCGTCCGCCAAATCCTTGGCCGACGTGCCTGTCAAAGACGAATTGAATGGGTGATGCGGCGACCACCAGACTTCGGATGTCAGCCCGTCTGCGCGATCACCATAGCTGTCGATCACCGTCGGGAAGAGAAGTGCTTTGCCGACTGTCACCACTTTGGGCGCGAACCCTTGCTGTGCGGATTGTGCCCAGAACGTTCCGAAATCAGGTGGGATCATCACGCCAGTCACGATCTCGCAATTGGCATCGCGGAACGCGGCAATCTGGTTGGAAAAATCATCCGACAAAGGCTGATAGCGGCCCGTGTCGATCAGGTTGTAGCCGTTGGCCGCAAGCGGCGTCGGCAGACCCAGTTCCGGATGGCCCCATGCATTGCCGTCAGCGTCGTTCGGGAACAGACCGCCGACGTTCTTTTCAACGCCAGATTGGCCCCAGATATCAAGGAACACGCCGATGACATCCTCAAGCCCCCAGAAGAAGTGATAGGTGCTTTGGAACCCTTCTGCTGGGTTGCCGTTGCGCCCAAAGAAGTAGGGTTGCCATGGCGCATCTGTCGTAATGCAGGGCACCTCGTTGATCTCAGCCTGATCGGCCACTGGGTTGGTCGTGTCCGGTGTCGCGGCGGCGAGAATGATATCGACTTCTTCACCCAGGATCAGGTCTGCGGCGACTTCGGCTGCGCGGTTTGGGTTGGATTGGCTGTCGCGCGTCAGGATCTCTACGCCCCAACTTGATCCGTTGTTTTCAAGCCCACCTGCAAACGTTTGGCGGATACCGTCGAGAATATAGTCATCCGCCTCGGCAAAGCCCGCCAGCGGTCCGGTTTTGGGGCTGACGAAACCGACCTTCAGCGTCTTGTTTTGCGCATAGGCACGTGTGCTTGTCAGCAGTGCCGGAGCGGCTACTGCGGCGGCAGTTCCCGCCAGAAATCCCCGGCGCGATGGGCGCCCCAAACGAATATGTTTCATGTGTCTTCCTCCCAATATGGCCCTTTTGGCCGTCTTTTCTAAAGTGCCATGATCGCGCCCAACACGCGTGCAAGATCCGCTTGTGGATCTTCGCTCAGGGCATCCGCACGCCAACAAACATGATGGTCGGGCCGCACAAGAATGCAGCCAGAGTCGCCAACGTCTCGGCTGCGCGCCCAATTGCCGGTGTGATCCACGTAAGTCTGACGGGGCCCGCTCACGTGACATGTGAGGTCCAGCCCA
>CAZDXI010000042.1:9392-14362 GCA_964509095.1 uncultured Rhodobacterales bacterium | reverse complement strand
CTTTGGCGAGGCCCTTGTCGTACCCCCCGGCGATAAATCCGAACTCTTCGTCATTGCCGACAATCATGTCCGACATAGCGGCGGCGCGGGACAAGACATCTTCGGCCACTTGCGGGGATGGCCAAGAGTACGGGCGGTAATCCACATCAAAGATGATCGGCAATCCGGCGGTCTTGGCCAGTTCAAATGCCTTGAACGACGCGGCGCGAGACGGTTCCGCCGCAAACACCGTTCCGGCTGTGATCAGCGCGCCGAACTGGCTGTAGTCAACCCGAGAAACGTCCTCTTCATCCATCTGAAAGTCGGCAGCACCGTTGCGGTAGATGACATTGCGATGCCCTTCCACGCGGCTTTCATAAAAGGCGAGGGAGTTCCGGTACTCGCCACCCACGGGCGTGACGTGCTCTACGCCGACGCCATAGTGTTTAAGCTGGCCGACACAGTAGCTGCCTACACTGTCGTCTGAAACGCGTGTGACCAAGGATGCCTGTCCGCCCAATTTGCAAATCCCGGCTGCAATGTTTGCCGATGATCCGCCCAAACCGACCGTGACGCGGTCTGCGTCTTCTGCCGCGACACCCGGATCGGTGAAAAAGTCGATGCCCGCGCGCCCGACCACGATGAAATTGTTTTGCTTTATGCCCTCAAACAGATCGGCCATTCAGACGCCGCGCCTTTGTTTGCTGCGGCTGCTTTCGACGTCCTCGTGGGCGGCACGTACGCTTGCCTTGTCGCTGACTTCGGGTGTGCCGATCTCCCACCATGCGTGGCCTTCGGTGGTCCAGCCGTCATAGGCATCGACCTTCATCACGATCACGCTGGTCTTGTCGGTCGCCTTGGCGCGCTTGAACGCATCTTCAAGCTCGGCAGGACTGGACACAGTTTCCGCTGCAGCGCCCATGGCCGCTGCGTGGGCTTCGAAATCCACTGCGAACTGGGTCGTCGCGGTCGGCGTATCCGCGATCAAGTTGTTGAAACTGTCTTGCCCAGTGTTGTTTTGCAGCTTGTTGATGACCGCAAAGCCACCGTTGTCGAGCACTAGGATAATCAGTTTCTTGTCCGTCAGAACAGTGGAATAGATATCCGAGTTCATCATCAAGTATGACCCGTCGCCACAAAAGACGATCGTGTCCTGATCCGGTTCACGCTGGGCCTGAGCAATCCGCGCGCCCCATGCCCCAGAGATTTCGTACCCCATGCAGGAAAAGCCGAACTCCACATCAACCGTCCCGATATCCAGCGTGCGCCAGTTCGCGGTCACTTCGGCAGGCAAACCGCCCGCCGCCGCAACGATCCGGTCGCGCGGATCACACAGAGCGTTCACAACACCAATGGCCTGAGCATAGGAATTGGGTCGGTTGCCATAAGACACATTGTCCGCCACGTAGGCGTCCCATTTCTTGCGCTCGGATTGCGCAAAGTCGGTCCAGCTTGCGGGGGTTTTGTAGCCGTCCATCGCGTGACCAAGGGCTGTCAGGCCCAGCTTGGCGTCGCCAACAACGGGCAAAGACCTATGTTTGCCGGCATCATGGCGCGCGGCGTTCAACCCAATGATCTGAGCGTCTTTGGCAAACGCCGTCCAGGAGCCGGTGGTGAAATCCTGCAAACGGCACCCAATGGACAGGATCACGTCCGCGGCTTCGGCCACTGCATTTGCACTGTCCGATCCGGTGACGCCAATGGGGCCAATGTTCAGCGGATGTGTTGCAACAAGGTTTGCGCGCCCGGCGATTGTTTCGACAACCGGAATGTTATGTGCTTCAGCAAAGTGGGTGAGTTCCGCGACGGCGCGCGAATATTGCACACCGCCACCTGCGATGATCATCGGGCGCTTGGCGGTCTTCAAGGCATCAGCGGCATCCGCGATCTCTGCCGCGTCTGGGGTCAGACGCCGTATACGGTGGACCTTCTTGGTGAACATTTCCTCGGGGTAGTCATAGGCCCAACCCTGCACGTCTTGCGGCAAAGCGATAAAGGCTGGACCGCAATCAGCCGGGTCGAGCAGGGTCGCAAGTGCGGCGGGCAGGGATTGAATGATCTGAGCTGGGTGCGTGATGCGATCCCAATACCGCGACACCGACTTGAACGCATCATTCAGACCAAAAGTCGGGTCGTTAAAATGTTCCAACTGTTGCAGCACCGGGTCCGGCAGGCGGGTGGTGAAGGCATCACCGCAAAGCATCAACACGGGCAATCTGTTCGCATGTGCCAAGGCGGCAGAGGTCAGCAGGTTTGCTGTGCCCGGACCGGCAGAGGCTGTGCAGAACATGAACCTCTGGCGCAACCAGGCCTTGGCGTAGCCAGCTGCAGCAAATCCCATGCCTTGTTCATTCTGACCGCGATAAAGCGGCAGATCATCCCGGACGTCATACAACGCTTCACCCAGACAGGTGACGTTGCCATGGCCAAAGATACCAAAGCCGCCGCCGCACACGCGCAGCGTTTTCCCATCAATCTCGATAAACTGGTTGTGCAGATACCGCACAATCGCTTGCGCTGTTGTCAAGCGGATCGAACTTCCACTCATGCTTATCCTCCCAGAACATTAGCAGAATTGCCGTGCCCGAACATTGCCGCTTGCGCCAAGGCGTCGTGTAATGTTACCAGCCTTGCAACCGGTTGCAAGGTCTTTCTGGAAGGAGCCAGATGTCAGAGATTGGCATAGGTGTCGTTGGCGGCGGCTACATGGGAAAAGCGCATTCCGTGGCCATGTCTGCGGTCGGCGCGGTGTTCGATACGGCTCTGCGTCCGCGTCTGGAAATGATCTGCGCGTCAAGTGCCGAGTCCACAGAACGTTACCGCCAAAGCTTTGGTTTTGCACGCGGCACCGCGGATTGGCGCGAGCTTGTGAAAGACCCAAAGGTCGAGGCCGTCATCATCGCTACCCCGCAAGCGCTGCACCGAGAGATCGCTGAAGCCGCGTTTGCGTTGGGCAAGCCTGTGTTCTGCGAAAAGCCTATGGGCGCGTCGCTGGACGATGCAAAGGCCATGGTGGCGGCGGCGAAAGGCCAGACCAACATGGTTGGCTACAACTACATTCGCACACCCGCGGCGCAATTTGTCCGCAACTTGCTAGCCGATGGCGCGATTGGAGAGATCACCTACTTCAAAGGTGAGAATGCCGAGGACTTTCTGGCCGACCCGAACCTGCCAACTTCGTGGCGCACGGACGGGTTGGCAAATGGCTGTATTGGTGATCTGGCGCCGCACCTGTTCAACATGGCACTGGCTTTGATGGGGCCAATCGACAAGCTTGTGGCAGAGCTGGAAACCGTGCACACCGACCGGCCCGGCGGCAAAGTCACCAACGATGATCAAGTCCAGATGATGTGCCGCTTTAAATCCGGGGTGATGGGGCATCTGTTTTCATCCCGCGTCGCGACAGGGCGCAAGATGGGTTACGCGTACGAGATTTTCGGCACCAAGGGCGGTATCCGGTTCGATCAGGAAGACCAGAATGCCGTCTGGCTTTACCGGATGGAGGGGCCAGAGGCGACGCGAGGGTATACAAAGATCCTCACCGGACCTGAGCATCCGGATTACGAACCCTTCTGCCTCGGCCCCGGTCACGGCACGGGCTATCAAGATCAGATCATCATCGAGGCCAAGGACTTCCTGACCGCCATTCACACGGGTCAACCGGTTTGGCCGACGTTTGAGGATGGGCTTACCGTGATCAAAGTAACCGATGCCGCACTGCGTTCGGCCCGGACCGGGCAGTGGCAAAACGTCGAAGCATGAAGGACCCAGACATGACCATGCGTATTGGCAATGCCCCCTGTTCTTGGGGTGTCGAATTTGCGGACGATCCGCGCAACCCGAACTGGCGCACCGTGCTGAAAGAGTGTGCTGAAGCCGGGTACAAAGGCATCGAGCTCGGCCCTGTCGGCTTCATGCCAGAAGACCCGGCAATTCTGCGTGATGCGCTTGCGGAATTTGATCTGGAACTCATCGGTGGTGTTGTCTTCCGCCCGTTCCACGATCCGTCCAAATGGGAAGACGAGGTGCTCGACGGTACGCTGCGCACGTGCAAGGCGTTGCAGGCCCACGGTGCAGAACACCTGGTTCTCATCGACTCGATTTCGCCCCGCCGCGCTCCGTCGGCCGGTCGTGCGAATGAGGCAGAGCAGATGGGCCCAGATGAATGGACTGCGTTCCGGGACCGCATCGCAGAGGCTGCGCGCATTGGCGTCGATCATGGCCTGACTGTAGGTATCCACGCCCACGCTGCCGGGTTCATGGATTTCGAACCGGAACTAGAGCGCTTGCTCGACGAGGTGAGCGAGGACATTCTGAAAATCTGCTTTGATACCGGGCACCATTCCTATGCCGGGTTTGATCCTGTGGCCTTCATGAAACGCCATGTGAACCGCATCAGCTATATGCACTTCAAGGACATCAATCCGGTCGTGAAAGCAGATGTGGTCGCCAATCGCACGGATTTTTACAAAGCATGTGGGCAGGGAATATTCTGCAATCTGGGGCAGGGGGATGTGGATTTTCCTGCGGTGCGGCAGGTGCTTCTGGACGCCGGATTTGAAGGCTGGTGCACCGTCGAACAGGATTGTGATCCGACACTGCCGGGCACACCAACCGAAGACGCGCGGGCGAACCGCGAATACCTGCAATCCATCGGTTTCTAAGAAGGGCGCCGCACATGACACGATTGAACTGGGGCATGATCGGGGGCGGTGAAGGCAGTCAGATCGGCCCGGCCCACCGACTTGGCGCGCAAGCCGATGGCAACTTCGTTCTGGCCGCAGGTGCATTGGACCATGACCCGGAACGCGGCAAGGCGTATGCGCAGCGCCTTGGCGTGGCAGCGGACCGTGCCTATGGCAACTGGGAAGAGATGCTGGCCGGAGAGAAAGGCCGTGATGATCGGGTCGATCTCGTGACCGTGGCTACACCCAATTCCTCGCATTTTGAGATTACCAAAGCCTTCCTTGAGGCTGGGTTCAACGTGTTGT
>CAZDXI010000042.1:6216-9382 GCA_964509095.1 uncultured Rhodobacterales bacterium | reverse complement strand
GCCCATGACCATGACCGAGGAAGAAGGCGCAGAGATCGTCGCCATCGCGAAATCGAGCGGCAAGATTTGTGCCGTGAACTACTGCTATTCCGCCTATCCGATGGTGCGTGAGATGCGCAACATGATTGCCAATGGAGACATTGGGAAAGTGCGCGTGATCGTTGCCAATTTCAGCCATGGGCATCACGGGGACGCAGGCGACGCAGACAATCCGCGCGTGCGCTGGCGTTATGACCCGGCGATGGCGGGTGTCTCCGGTCAGTTTGCCGATTGCGGCATTCACGCAATGCACATGGCGAGCTTTATCGCGGGCGATGAAGTGCGCGAGGTCTCTGCTGATTTCGCCTCCACTATTGCCAGTCGCGAGCTGGAAGACGACGCAATGGTCAACTTCCGGATGGAAGGCGGCACGGTTGGGCGCCTCTGGACCTCATCCGTTGCCATCGGACGCCAGCATGGGTTCGACATTCAAGTCTTCGGTGAAACTGGCGGACTGAAGTGGTGGGCCGAACAACCCGGGCAGGTGATGTACACGCCTTTGAACGGTCGCACGCAGATCATGGAAAAAGGCGAAGGTGGTTTGTCCGACGAAGCTGCGCGCCTCAGCCGTGTTGCGATTGCCCATCCTGAAGGTTTCCCGATGGCCGTTGCAAATATCTATGTCGATCTGGCAGCTGCGATCCGGGGGGACGCGCATGGGGCGTTCCCGACAGCGGTGGATGGGTTGCGGTCGATGGCGGCAGTGCATCAATGCGTGGCCTCCGCCAAGGCAGGCGGCGCTTGGGTGGACGCGCGACCTGTATCTTTGCGTTAAGGCTTCGGCAGGGTGCCGCGCGGTATCACCTCACATGGCAAAAGCTGAGTAACGGGCGTGCGCGGTTCGCCTTCGAGCATGTCGCAAACCCGTTCAATAGACAGGCGCACGACTTCTGGAATGGGTTGCCGAATAGTGGTCAGGTTGATGTTGCCCCAGCGCGCCATTTCCATGTCGTTAAGGCCGATCAACCCGACGTCCTCGGGAACCTTCAAGCCTTGCGCCTGTAATGCGGACAGAACGCCGATCGACAGAACGTCATCGCCGCAGAAATAGCCATCTGCAAGTGGGCCCTCTGCGATCAATCTCTGCATTTCTTCGAACCCGGCGTCGTAGGAATAGGCCTTTGCAAAGGATGTACTGATCTCGACATCGGGTATCGACTTCAACGCATCAAGAAAGCCAAACAGACGGTCTTGTGTAGACGTCGCCGATTCCGGTCCGGCCAGCATCGCGATACGTCGATACCCACAGTCGACAAGCGTGCGCGCGGCCATGCGTCCGGCTTGCTGGTTGTCAATCCCGACCACATTGACCTGCGGGTTGTCAGAGTGTCGCCCAAAGGAATGGACGACCGGCACACCAGCAGCGTGGAAGCTTTCCGCAAAACTGACCGGCAGTGTTGAGGACGCAACGATCACCGCATCCACGGAATACTGCTGCAACATGCGAGCGGACGCGGCGGGGTCGGTCTCATCACTCAGGTTCACCAGCAAAGGCCGCAGCCCACGATCCTGCAACTGCCGGGTAAAGAGGTCAAAGACCTCTAGGAAGATCGGGTTGTGAAAGTTGTTGCTGACTAGCCCAATCAGTTTGGTGCGTCCCGTGGTCAGCGAGGACGCAAGTGCATTTGGGTGATAGCCCAACTGGTCGGCGGCTTTCTGGATTTTCGCGCGCGTCGCGGGGGAGACGGAAGCCCCTTCGGTGAAACACCGCGACACGGCAGAGCGGGACACACCCGCCAACGCAGCGACTTCTTTCAGTGTGACCGCCATCTATGCGCCGATCCGCGCCTGCTCAGGCGTTTTCAACATCATATTCCGGCTGCGTTTTAGCACCGGTGATATAGGCCACGACGTCTTGCCCGTCGGTTTCGTCCTTGTTCAGATTGGCCACGATCCGACCCCGGCGAAACACGACAATGCGATCTACAAGGTCCATGACCTGTCGCATGTTGTGGCTGATGAGGATCAGAGGCTCTCCGGTCTCCTTCAGGGTGCGGATGATGTTTTCAACCTGTTCGGTTTCCTGCACGCCGAGCGCAGCCGTGGGCTCGTCCATGATGGTCAGCTTGGAGTGGAACGTCGCTGTGCGCGCAATGGCGACACACTGGCGCTGACCGCCGGACATGTTCTGGATTGTGTTGCGAATGTTGGGGATTTTCACGGCTGTCTTTTCCAGCCCAGCAATCGTCGCCTCGCGCATCCCTTTGTAATCCAGAAACCGGAAGGGGCCGAGCCAGTTGAACTTTGTCATCTCGCGCCCCAGAAACAGATTGTCTGGCACGTCCAGATCGTCCGCCAGCGCGAGCGTCTGAAACACGGTTTCGATCCCGGCCTTTCGCGCTTCAATAGGGCCTGCAAAATGCACAGGATTGCCGTCAAAAATGATGTCCCCGCTTGTGCGTTGTTCCACACCGGTGATTTGGCGCACAAAGGTCGATTTTCCCGCGCCGTTGTCGCCCATAATGGCCACGTGTTCGCCCTTGCGCAGCAGGAAGTCTGCATCATTCAGCGCGTGTACCCCGCCATAGTGTTTGGTCAGGCCTTTGGTTTCCAGAATGATATCGCTCACATCGGTCCCCTAACTTCGTGCAGCGGCGCGTTCTTGCCGCATCTTGTCCAGCACCACAGCACTGATGATAATCGCGCCCATCGCCATCAGCTGATAGAACGCATCAAGCTTGATGTAGGTGAACCCCGACTGGATCACGCCGAACACCATAGCACCCAGAACGGTTCCAATGATGGACCCGCGCCCGCCGGTCAGGCTGACGCCACCAATCACGGCCATGGCGATGGCATAGAGTTCATAGAAAATACCCATCCCGGATTGAGCCGTCAGGTTCTTGGAACTTAGAATGATCGCCGCAAACGCTGCGAGCATAGAGGCGATCATGTACACACGCACCTTGTGGCGCTTCACATTGATCCCGGACATGCGGGCTGCGTCCTCGTTAGAGCCGATGGCATAAGTGTGTTTTCCGTAAAGCGTGTACCTCAGCACCACATGAAACACGGCGGCCAATGCGATGAACCAGAACACCGGCATCATCCCTTTGCCAAGTGCCGCGAACTCTTCTGTGGGAAAGGAAACGGGCTTGCCACGTGTCCAGGCTTGCGCAATCCCGCG
>CAZDXI010000042.1:0-6116 GCA_964509095.1 uncultured Rhodobacterales bacterium | reverse complement strand
ACAAGCGGGCCGGAGGACAGGTCAATCCCGCCTGAGATGATCACCTGTGTGACCCCCAGCGCGATAATGCCGATGATGGACACTTGCAGAATGATGATGCGCAACCGGGCTTCGTTGAAGATGGAATCAAACCGGTCGCGACTGTCGAACAGAAAGCTTTGCCCGTTCATGTACGGCAAGGTTTGGCCCAATAGTTCAAAGATCGCGATGATGATAATCAAGGCGAAAAAGATGTTTATCTCATTGGGCCAGGCGCGCTTTTTGGCGTCGAACTTCAGGCCGCCGGTGCCGTGGGATGCGTCGGACATGCTGGTGGTTCCCTTGTGCCCAAATGTAGGGCATTGGCTCGGAAATGGAGGGTAAGAGACGGCGCCGCGCGCCGCCTCTTGGGTTTGTTTAGTTCAGGAAGTCGGACACGTTTTCTGGTGTCACCAGCTTGAACGGGATGAATACGGTCTTGTCGACGGCGTCTCCGCGCGCCAGTTTCAGCGCCGTGTCGATGGAGCCTGCGCCCTGACCTGCGAGGTCTTGGAACACGGTCACGTCCATTTCACCGGCTTGCATTGCAACCAGTGCGTCCGGTGTGGCGTCAACGCCACCTACAACCACGTCATCCATTGAGATTCCGGCAGCTTTCATCGCCTGAATGGCACCAATCGCCATTTCGTCGTTGTTGCCGAACACGGCATCGAATTCCTCACCAGAGGAAATCCAGTTCGTCATGAGGTTCTGAGCTTCATCACGAGACCAGTTGGCGGTCTGTTCGTCGATCAAGGTGATGAAGTTGCACATGTCCATGCCAATCACGTCATGGAAGTCCTTGGAGCGCTGCACAGCTGCTTGGTTCGATAGCTGACCCATCAACATGTACGCCTTGGCACCGCCGGACTTGCCTTGTGCGCGGAGGTCCTGACACATGCGGAACGCGGCCAGTGTACCGGATTCAATCTCGTTGGAGGCCACGAATGCCTGACCTTCAGGCAGAGTATCCATGTTGATCGGCTGGCGGTTTACATACACCAGCGGCACGCCTGCGGAAGCTGCTGCCTGGCTCATCGCTTCGGTCGCGTTGGTGTCCACAGCGTTCACGATAATTGCGTCCACACCAGAGGCGATGAAATTGTTGATCTGGTCCAGTTGGCGCGCCACGTCATCCTGGGCGTCTTCCATCTGCAAATCTACGCCGTCGAGCGTCTCGATGTGGTCTGTCATGCCATTGCGCATGATCGTCAGACCATTGTCATCAAAACGCGCAACTGAAACACCGATTGTTTCGGCAACTGCTGCGCCCGCGAGAAAGGCGGTCAGACCCGCCGTCATCAATAGCTTTTTCATGGTTCCTCCCATAGTGCGCGCCCGGTCCGCGCTTTGATCTGTCCCGGGTGATGTGTTTGCAGGATGTCACCGTCGCATCTGTGTCAGCCCAATTGACTGCCAGCGATGCAGCAGAACCTCCCGATCCATCAACTTACTGGCGAGGAGTTTAGAGGTTTCGTTTCATTTTGCAACCGGTTGCATTCGCCGAGTCGTGGCGTGGTCCGACGGGTCCATGTGACATGGTTTTGTGGCGTCAAACGGGTCTGTCCTGGTCCATGGCAAACAGCGGAACATCTTGGCGTACTTCAAGAAAACTCCAAATGGATCGCGTCATTCTGTTTGCGTGACGCGGTGCTCGGAACATCCGGATCTCCAGTTGCACGGTCCAATCGGGCTCACCCGTCAAAACCAGTAGCCCGCTTTCTAGGTCTGGCGCGACAAGGCTGTTGGGCAGCCATGCGATTCCATCTCCTGCCCGCGCTCTGATCCGCAAAGCGCCGGCCATCGAGTTCTCATAGACTGTGCGCAATCGGGATTTCAGACCATGGGCCAAGAGCAAGGGTTCGACATGCGCACTGATTGGCGCGCTGTCCCCAAACCGCAGATACGGCATTTCAATGCCACCTGACTCAAATCGAAACACCGGTTCGCCTTTGACATCCGATTTACACACCGGAACAAGTTGATCCGTGCCAATGACAACGGAATCGCCGCCTGCCATTTGTTGCCCGCCTACGTCTGCGTAAGCGATGACGAAATCCACATCTCCATGGTCGAGATCCCGCAAGCAGTTGGGCAAGTCGTCTGCGCGAAGCCGCGACAGAATTGGGCCATAGGCATCTTCAAGAGCCTGCATCCACGCAGGGAAGAACCGCCAGCCAATTGAATGCTGAGCGCCAAACGTGACGACGTATTTATCCGGCAGCGATTGGGCTTCAAGGATTTGACTGCGTTCCTGCTCAATACGCGCAACGGCTTGCAGCCCGGCTTCGAGAATCTGTAAGCCGGCATCGGTCAAGCGCACCGGTTGACGGGACCGATCGACCAGCGAGACACCTACCCAGCTTTCCAAAGATTGGATCCGTCGGCTAAGCGCGGGCTGACTGAGATTACGCAAATACGCGGCTTGCGAAAAGTTACCTGTCTGCTGAAGCCGCTCAAGATCGCGGAAAAGTTCAATGTCCATACGCGACTGAGTAATGCAAATTTCGCATAATGTCATGACAACATGGCATTGGCGCATTTGTCGTTTCTGGGCCAATCTTACAGGTAACCCATCCAGCAAGGACATCCTTATGACCGCTACAGACACAGTGACGCGCAGTGCGACGCGCCTTGACCTCGACGCTTTTCCCCGCACGAAGCTGTGTCATCAACCCACGCCGATCGAAGCCATGCCGCGCCTGAGCGAATTGCTGGGTGGCCCAAAACTGTTCATCAAGCGTGATGATTGCACAGGCTTGGCGACAGGCGGCAACAAGACCCGCAAGCTGGAGTTTCTGGTGGGTGAAGCGATGCGCGACAAAGCTGATATGCTGGTCACGCAAGGGGCGGTTCAGTCTAACCACGTGCGCCAAACCGCGGCGGCGGCCTGCAAAGTGGGTATGAAATGCCATGTCCTGCTGGAACGCCGCGTGCCAGATCGGGATGCTTCCTATGAGGAAACTGGCAACGTTCTTTTGGATGACCTATTCGGAGCGACGCATGATTTCCGCCCTGCCGGTCTGGATATGAATGCCGAAGCCGAAGCCGTGACGGAACAACTGCGCGCAGATGGCCATCGCCCCTATTTCATTCCCGGTGGAGGGTCCAACCCCACGGGCGCGCTCGGCTATGTGAACTGCGCGATGGAGATTGCGGACTATACGCGCGACACGGGCCAAAACTTTGACTGGTTGGTTATGGGAACAGGCAGCACTGGTACGCAAGCGGGGCTGGTTGCGGGCTTTCATGCCTTGGGACATGACCTTCCGGTTATGGGTGTCAGCGTGCGTCAACCACGTGAACGCCAAATGAACGCCGTACATGGTTTGACCCAGAAAACGCTGGAAAAACTGGGCGCTGATGGGATCGCGCTGAGCAAGATTCTGGTGGATGATGGATTTGTCGGTGAAGGCTACGGGATTCCTGCACCGTCTACTTTAGAGGCAATTCACCTCACCGCGCGGCAAGAGGGCGTGCTTTTGGACCCGGTTTACTCGGCTAAAGGCATGGCAGGCTTGATTGGGATGGCAAGACAGGGTTTCTTCAAGCCCACGGACAATGTTCTGTTCCTGCACACAGGTGGTGCCACAGCGCTTTTTGCCTATCAGGAACAACTGAAAACTTCGATGACCTAATCAAACGTTGGCAAACAACGTGACATACCAAGGGAGACTACTCATGAAATTGAAATCAATGAAAACATTGGGACTCGCGGCCGCAGTCAGTGTTTTGTCGCTGCCCGCATGGGCCGCAGAAGAGGTCAAGATTGGCCTGCCGTCCTGGACAGGCGCACAGGCCATTGGCCATGTCTTGGGAGAGATCGTGACCTCGCGCATCGGCGGTCAGGTTGAATATGTCCCAGGCAACAACGCCACGATTTTCCAAGCAATGGATCAGGGGAAGGGTGACATCGACGTGCATCCCGATGTGTGGCTTCCGAACCAGGAAAGCTTCACCAAGAAGTATGTGGACGGCGCGGGCACTGTGACCTTGTCGTCGAACCCTTACGAAGGAAACCAAGGGTTCTGCGTCACACAGGATTTCGGGAAAGCCAATAACATCACCGACATCGCCGATCTGGGTCGCCCGGACGTTGCTGCACTGATGGATAGCGATGGCAACGGCAAGGGCGAGATGTGGATCGGGGCCCCCGGTTGGGCGTCTGCCAACGTGAACGAGGTGAAGACGCGCGATTACGGATTGCTCGATTTCATTGAGCCAATCCGCGCTGAGGAAAGCGTGAAAACTGCGCGCATCAAGGACTCCATCGCCAAGGGCGAAGGGTACGCATTCTACTGCTACAAGCCACACGCGGTGTGGTTCATGTTTGACGTGCAAATGCTGTCCGAGCCGACCTATGACCCCGCAAACTACGTCATGGTACAGCCGTCCGACGACGCCGATTGGTACGACAAATCCAAGGTCGCAACCAAAGACGCGCTGAAAGAGGTGCAGATTGCATGGTCCAACTCGCTGGCGGACCGGTCCCCTGCAATCGCAGAGTTCTTTGCCAATTTCGCCCTGACTGCCGATGACGTGAGCCAGTTGGCTTTTGAAATCAGCGCGAATGGCCGCGATGCGGCAGACGTTGCGAAGGAATGGGTCGAGGCAAACTCGGACCGCGTTGACGCGATGCTGGGCCTCTGAGCCAACTAAAGATCTGAAAGGTGGCGCGGGCCAGTTGCGCGCGCCGCCTTTCCATAGAACGCACCCACAGGACATCCCCAAAATGGCTGACGATCCCGTCATTGAAATCTCCAATGTCTGGAAGATTTTTGGCGACACTGCACAAGACGCTTTGAAAGCCATCCGCGAGCGCGGCCTTGGCAAAGCGGAAGTGCTGGCAGAGTTCAATGCAGTCGTTGGGGTTGCAGATGTCAGTCTCGACGTGAAGCGCGGTGAAATCTTTTGCGTCATGGGATTGTCAGGCAGCGGTAAATCTACACTGGTGCGCCATTTCAATCGCCTTCTCGAACCAACGGCCGGGAAGATCGAGATTGAGGGCACAGATGTGATGGCCCTTGGTCCAAGGGAGTTGCAGAAATTCCGCAACGAAAAGATCGGTATGGTGTTTCAGAACTTCGCGCTGATGCCGCACCGGTCTGTGCTGGACAACGTCGCGATGCCGCTGGAAATCCGCAAAGTGGCCAAGAACGAACGCATGCGGCAGGCGGCGGCGATACTCGACATCGTGGAACTGGGCGCATGGGGGGCGAAATTCGCGCATGAATTGTCTGGCGGGATGCAGCAGCGGGTCGGGCTTGCCCGCGCCTTGGCCGCCAACCCGGATGTGCTGTTGATGGACGAGCCGTTCTCTGCGCTTGACCCGCTGATCCGGCGACAATTGCAAGATGAGTTCATCAAGCTCAGCAAAATTCTGAAGAAGACGACGATCTTTATTACCCATGACCTTGATGAGGCTGTTCGCATCGGAGACCGCATAGCGATCATGCGCGATGGCCGCATGGTGCAGATCGGAACGGCCGAAGACATCGTAATGAACCCGGCGGACGACTATGTGGCCGACTTCGTTGCGGGGATTTCCCGGCTCAAGGTGGTTCACGCGCACGCGGTGATGCAACCGATCACCACACCTGTATCAGCCAATGTCCCGCGTGTGGATGAGGACGAAACACTCAGCACGTTGATCAATCTCGCCATAGATGACGACAATCCGATAATTGTGCAGGCAGAGCGCAAGGATGTGGGCATGATCACCCGCGCGGATTTGCTGCGCACCGTGATCGAGGGGACAGAAGTATCATGACCGAAGCCGCTGTGAATCCTCTCGAAGATACCAACACAGATGCCGCGCGCGCCTATGCGCAAGAGCGCCGAGAGAACATCCGGACCTTCGTGCGCACCAGCCCGGACTACTACATTCGCATGTTCGACAAGATTGGCGCGTCCTCCCGGTTTACGCCAACCTTGAATCTGTTGGCAGGCCTGTTTGGTCCGGTCTGGTTCGGGGCGCGAGGGCTCTGGAATTGGGCGTTACCGTTTCTGATCATCGAGGTACTTGCACTTGTGCAGATCGCGCGCGGGTTGTTCGGCGATCTTGCCTCTGATGCGATGGCGCGCATTGCCTCCATCGA
>CAZDXI010000041.1:2507-14470 GCA_964509095.1 uncultured Rhodobacterales bacterium | reverse complement strand
CATCCACAGCCGCACGTTCCGCTTCAAGATAATCCGCGATTGCGCGCGCAAAACCTTCGTCCGCAACCCAATGCAAACTGTGACATGGTGTCGGCAAATACCCGCGCGCCAGTTTGTGATCCCCCTGAGCACCGGCTTCAACGCGCAGCAGCCCACGTGAAATCGCGATGTCGATGGCCTGATAATAACACAACTCAAAATGCAGGCACGGATGATGTTCGCTGCACCCCCAGTAGCGCCCAAACAGCGCTTCGCGTCCGATGAAGTTCAAAGCTCCAGCCACGGGAACGCCGTCCCGCTGCGCCAGAACCAGCGCAACATCATCGCGCATCGTCTCTTGAACAAGATCGAAGAACGCGCGTGTCAGATACGGCATCCCCCATTTGCGCGCGCCTGTATCTTGGTAAAACTCCCAGAACGCGTCCCAGTGATGTGGCTGCAATTCATCACCGCTCAGCGTGACAATATCGCCGCCAAACCCTTGCGCCTGAGCGCGTTCCTTTCGGATGTTCTTGCGTTTCCGAGAACTCAGCCCTGCGAGGAAGGCATCGAAATCTGCATACTCGTTGTTCAGCCAATGATATTGCTGTGTGCGTCGGGCCATCAAACCGATGGCCTCTCCACGCAAGACCTCATCTTCGGTGCAGAACGTTGCGTGCAGCGAACTGATGCCATTGCTTTCGGCGATCTGAACTGCGCCTTGCACAAGTGCTCGGGTGCCAACGTCTTCAAATCCTGGACGTGTCAGAAACCGACGGCCTGTGGCAGGCGTGAAGGGAACGGCAATCTGCAACTTCGGGTAATATCGGCCACCTGCGCGTTCATACGCATGCGCCCAATTGTGATCGAAGATGTATTCGCCCTGACTGTGGTTTTTCGCATACATCGGTGCGACCGCAATGATTTCGCCTTCGATCCGGGCTTGTAGATATTGCGGCTGCCAACCTGTCCCCGTGCCAACAGAACCGCTGTCTTCCAAAGCAGAAAGGAAACGGTAGGTGCTGAATGGATCAATCGCGGGCCCGCCATCCGCCGTTTCAGGGCAAGCGCAAGCGTCCCAGACAGACTGACCAATCTGCGACAGGCTTGTGCATACCTCAATTTCAATGGCTTGCGTGGTCATCTGGCCTCGTCCAGTTGGATGGCACAAGGTGGCCCACAGATCGGTGCGATCAAGGGGTCAATTCGGGCAAGTACTTTTCAAAGGTAACGTTGTCTGCCACCTCTCTTGCGCGGTTTTCTTCTTCTGGAGATCGGATAGTCCAACACAGAATGTGCGCTCCCGCCGCCTTTAGATCATGTACACGGTCGCGGGTGAGGTCCGCCGCCTCGTGGCTGATAAAGACCGCGTCCAAACGGTCGTAATCCGGGATCTTGCGCAAATTATCGCGGACTTGTTGTGGCAAGTCCCAGTCTTGTTCAGTGTATGCACTTGTCACAAGCCCCCGCGGAATGTGCGGCGCCAGCACCTGCATCTGCGCGACCGAATGTGGGTTGAATGACATGACCGCGACAGGACCGTTGTAATCTTCGAGCGCGTGCGCAACAGAGATTTCCAGCCGCCCGACATCTGGGCCCATTGCGCCGTCTTGATCTTTGATCTCAATCAGGAGCGGCGCGCGCCCGGCAACAAGATTGAGCACTTCGACCAGATCAGGGATACCTTCGTCGCCACCCGTAAGTGGGATCGCACGCAGACCAGTTGCATCGTGCAGGCGCACTGGCCCGTGATCTGCGGTCAGCCTGTCCAACACGTCGTCATGAAAGACCATCGCTGCGCCATCAGCGCTCAATTGTACATCGATCTCTATTCCATATCCTGCATTGATCGCTGCCGAGATGGAGGCCCGGCTATTTTCAGGGCGCCCATCGGTCACATCATGCAAACCACGATGCGCCAGCGGGATCGTTAGGAAACTCGGGTCGAGCGCGGTCATTTGATTTCGAAGATGCCTTCGATCTCGACCGCGACATTGAACGGTAGCGCACCAGCAGACACAGCGGACCGGGAATGGCGGCCCGCGTCACCCAGCGCATCGACAAGGAAATCGGACGCACCATTGATGACCTTCGGCTGTTCGGTGAAGTCAGGAGTAGAGTTCACAAACCCGGTCAGCTTCACGACACGCACCAACCGGTCCATGTCGCCATCACAAGCGGCCTTCACTTGCGACAACAACCCAAGCGCACAAAGCTGTGCGGCGGCAGCGCCGTCGTCAACACTCATGTCTGCGCCGACTTTACCTGTGACAAAACCATCTGCATTCATCGACACTTGGCCTGAAACAAACAGCAGATTGCCCACCTGAACATACGGCACGTAATTCGCAGCCGGAGCGTTCCCCGCAGGGATTTCGATGCCTTTTTCAGCAAGGCGAGCGGTGATGGACATGAAGGCGTCTCCTAAAGGAATGGAATCGCCGTTCACGCTAAAGCAGATTCACGTCTCGCGGAAGGCGCGGTTGAAGTAATCCATCAAAGGTTTGGTCAGGTAGGTTAGAGGCGATCTGTCGTCAGTGCGGATATACGCCTCTACCGGCATGCCAGGGATCAAGCTGACCCCCGCACCCAACCTGTCAATCTCACCCGGAGCCAGAGCAATTTCCGCCCTGTAATACGTCATGCGCGTGGCTTGATCCTCAAAAGCATCCGCCGATACGAGCATGACCTGTCCAATCAATTCGGGTGTTGTGCGTTGATCCAGAGCCGAGAAGCGCAGATTCACGTTTTGGCCAACGAGCACCTGATCAATATGAACAGGCTCAACCTGTGCCGCGATCACCAGCGGGCGGTCCTGAGGCACGAGATACAGAACTTCTTGCGCGGGTTGGATCACAGAGCGAAGCGTTTGAACCTGCAGTCCGTACACGATGCCAGACACCGGTGCTCGGATAACCAACCGGTCGAGCTCTTCTTGCGTCGCCGCGCGCTGTTCCCGGAGTTCCAGTTCGCGGTAGCGCATGTCGCGCAACTGCGTGATGGCTTCTTCGCGAAGCTGCGTATCCAGTTGCAGCGCCTCTAGCTCTGTTTCTGTTATGCGCGATTCAGCTTCGGCCCGGTTCGCAGCGAGTTCGCCCAACTGACCTTGCAAACTGGCAGCGTTACGACGCAGGGCGAGAAGTGTGCCCGCTTGTGCCAGCCCGCGATCAAACAGCTTCTGCTGATTGGAAAGTTCTTCTTCGATCAGAGAAAGCTGTTCACCAAGCGATTCTATCTGCGCATCAATACCTTCGATCTGGCTGGAGATTTGAACTTTGCGTTTGTCGAGTTGTTCCAGAGCTTTTTCACGGCTTTCGTGACGGGCGAGAAACAGATTGCGCTGACCTTCCATCAACTCGGCCATTTCCGCATCTTCAGCGGCGCGTTCGACCAGTTCGTCAAGAAACAGTACATCGCTCTGGCTGTCGCGTTCGGCTTCCAAACGTCCCCGCCGAGCCATGATTTCGAAGAGCTGGCCTTCGATGATGACCATCTGGGAAATCAGCTGCGTGTCATCCAACTGCACGAGAAGATCGCCAGCTTGTACAACGTCGCCTTCTTTCACCCCGATTTCAGCGACAACGCCGCCTGTCGGGTGTTGCACGACTTGTCGGTTGCGTTCGACTTCAATCTTGCCAGACGCAATCACCGCTCCGGCAATCTGAGTTGTGACCGCCCAAGTCCCAAAACCACCAAGCAAAATGGCCAAGCCGATGAAACCGACAATTAGTGGCCAGCGCGCTGACCATGTTGGTTGTGTCTGGTTCATGTCACGCCACCTTTATCTGTCGGTTTGGAGGCCAGTTCCTTGTGATTTTTCACGGTCGCAGCCAGCACTTCGTCCTTGGGACCGAACGCCATTCGCATACCGTTTTCCATTACCAGCAACGTATCACACTCCTGAATCGCGTTAGGTCGGTGGGCCATGATAATCACCGAGCGTCCTTCTGACTTGAGTGACCTGATGGCCTTGTTCAAGGCCATGTTCCCAACATTATCGAGATTCGAATTCGGTTCATCCAAAACGACAATCACGGGATCGTCATAAAGGGCGCGCGCCAGACCAATGCGTTGAATCTGCCCGCCAGACAACCGACTTTGGCCTTCACGAATTTGGGTGTCATAGCCATTGGGAAGGTCAAGGATCATCTGGTGAGCCGCCGCCTTTTGGGCGGCCGCCACAACTTTTGCTGAATCCGGCTGATCGGACAGGCGCGCGATGTTCTCGGCGATTGTTCCGTCAAACAATTGTACGCGTTGCGGCAGGTAGCCAATCAAACCACCCAATGTTTCGGGTTCGTATTGGTCCAGTGACGCGCCACCCAGACGCATTGATCCACCAGCAGGCCGCCACAATCCCGTAATCGTGCGGGCCAGTGTGGACTTGCCACAGCCGGACGGGCCAATCACACCCATCGCCTTGCCCGGTTCCAGAAGGAAATTCACCGATTTCAGTGAGGCTTGACGCTCACCCGGGGGAAGGACTGTCAGACCTTTTGCCTCCAACCGCGCTTCGGGGCGCGGCAATGCAGTTCGGTCCTGACGCTGAGGTACTTCCCCAAGCAATTCAGACAGGTTTTCCCAGCCCTTCATTGCCCGCTGAACCAACGCCCACTGACCAACGGCAAGCTCAATAGGCGCTAGTGCGCGACCCAACAGAATGGAACCCGCAATCATTGCGCCGGGCGTCAATTGGTTTTGCAGCACAAGCCAAGCGCCAAGCCCAAGCATCGCAGATTGCAAGAACAAGCGCAGCGATTTTGTCATCGCGCTAAAGCCGCCGCCGACGTCGGCCGCGGAAATCCCATCTTTCAGCGCTTGACTACGCGCGGTCTGCCAACGGCGATATGCCGCGCCTTCCATCCCCATGGATTGGAGCATCTCCGCTTCGGTCCGCATCTGGCCAGACATTTGCCCCGCCTGCGCTTCCGCAGCGACAGAACGCAGATTCGGTCCGCGCGACAGCATCTGGTTCGCAACCGTGATCAAAATAAGCAGTGATCCGCCAAGGATGGCCAGCCAACCCATTAACGGATGGAACAGGAAAATCCCCGCCAGAAACACGGGCGTCCATGGCATGTCGAAGATCGCCATAAGCACCGGCGCCGTCATCAGGCGACGCACAGCTTCAAGATCCTGAAGCCCGCTGGCCGTCTTAGCGTCTGGTGCCAAGGCAGCCTTGCGAGAGACTGCCTCAAACACCCGCTTGTCCAACGCAGATTGGAACCTTGCCCCGGCACGCCCCATGACGCGCCCGCGCACAAATTCCATCAACCCCATGATACCATAAAGGAAAATCACCAGAAGCGACAACGCGATCAGCGTTTCTTCTGACCGGGACCCAAGTACCCTGTCATAGACCTGCAGCATATAAAGCGGCCCGGTCAGCATCAGCAAATTCGCAAAGAAGCTGAACACACCGACAGCCCAATAGAGCCCCCGGCTGAGCCGTCGCGCGGCTCTTAGTTCTTCTTTACCCTGTTCTACGCCTGTTCCTTGCATAGGCACCTTTCCGCTTGGCCTTTACGGCATTATTAAGGCGTTCTGCCAAAAACCTGTTCTGCCTGTCACCCTGTTACCACAACCCTTCAATTCGACAGGATCGGGGGTGGGTTTCCGGCATGAATAGATTAGGTAAGCCATAAAATCTTTAACTGGGGATTTCCATTGCTGCTTTTGCGCGATTTTAAATCTGTTGCACAGTCGCTCTTCCTTGTCGTTGCGGTCGGGATCCTGTCGGGCTGCGCTGGTGGTGTGGACCGCGACCCAAGTGACGGAATAAATGACCCCTATGAAACCGGGAACCGAAAAGTTCATAACTTCAACCGCGGCCTAGATCGCGCCATCGTGCGGCCGGCTGCGCGTGGATACACAACTGTCCTGCCGGATGAAATCGAAGACTCCGTCGGCAATTTCGCAACCAATCTGGGGACTCCTTCTGTTGCTGTAAACAGCCTGCTGCAAGGGGACGCTCGCGGGACTGGAATTTCACTCACACGCTTTGTCATTAACTCAACGCTTGGTTTGGGCGGCTTGATTGATGCCGCAAGCGAATTTGGCATCCCCGAACATGACACCGATTTCGGCGAAACATTGTATGTCTGGGGTGCAAACGAAGGGGCTTATGTTGAGCTACCTTTGCTAGGACCATCAACGCAGCGAGACACTGTGGGTAAAGTGGTCGATCTCTTTACCAACCCGCTTTCTTACGTCGTGGACAGCCCGGAAAGCTATTATGGTACGGCGGCCTCTGTGGCTGCGCGACTCGGGGATCGCGGTCGCTTTACTGACACGATCGACTCGATTCTATATGAAAGCGCTGACAGCTATGCACAGGCGCGCTTGATCTACTTGCAAAACCGCCGCTTCGAACTGGGTCAAACTGATGAAAGCTCTGAAATCGACCCGTTTGAACTTGATACAGAAGGGTTCTGAGTAATGAAACGACGTAACTTTGTCCTGGCTCTTGGTGCAGCGGTGAGCTTGCCCTTTCCAAGCTTCGCTCTCAGCGCTGGCAGTGCAGAAAAACTGATCGACAAGCTGGTTGGCGATATCAACAAGGTGATCGCATCGGGTAAGTCGGAAAAAGCGATGATCCGCGATTTCGAGAGGATTTTTGCTCGATATTCAGACACATCCTATGTCTCGGCTTATGCCATGGGTGTAGATGGACGCCGCGCGTCTTCGTCGCAAAAGCGCGCGTTTTCCAAAGCATTTCAGGCCTATGTCGCACGCAAATACGGTAAACGCTTTCGCGAATTCATCGGCGGGCGGTTGGAAGTGACAGGTGTCAAAAAGGTGAAAAAGTGGTTCGAGGTCTCGACCGTTGCTTACCTCAAAGGTCAGTCGCCGTTTGAAGTCACGTTCCACGTATCCAACCGGTCGGGGAAAGACCTGTTCTTCAATATGTTCATCGAAGGCATCAATCTATTGCTGACCGAACGCACGGAAATCGGCGCGCTTCTGGATCGCAACGGTGGTGACATCGACAAGATGATCGCAGCTTTGCAAAAGGCTGGCTAGCGGCAGGTTTGGTGGCGGTTTCTTAACCCTGCACGTGCTACGCGTTCAGTGTGGCACGGATACTGTTCATTCACGACAACTTCCCCGCTCAGTTTGGCGGGTTGGCCGGGTGGCTTGCGCAGCGCGGCTGGGACGTTGTGTTTGCAACCGCGGCTGACAAACTTCCCGCTGATCGCCTGGATGGCGGTTTGATCAAGGGCGTCCGCGTTGTCAGATACAAAGGCAAACAGGGAACTCGATCCTCCAAGGCAGCGATCACCGAAAAGATGGATCGTGCGGTCCAAAACGGAAAGTCCTTTGTGCGCATAGGGGCGTCGCTCAATCGCAAAGGCTTCGTGCCCGACGTGATTGTCGCGCATTCCGGGTGGGGTTCCGGCAGCTTTGCGCGCACGATCTGGCCGCAGGCCAAGTTCGTGCAATATCTGGAATGGTGGTACAACAGCGCTCATCTGGCCGGAAAAACCGTGCTGGGTCCGCGAAAGTCACGTAATTCTGCGGCCCGGACTCTGTGTGACAACCTTCCCTTTTTGCTCGATGCCCAGACGGCTGATGCTATTTTAGTGCCAACAAAGTTTCAGGCTGCGCAAGTTCCGGCAATGCTGAAACCGCGCATTCACGTTTTGCATGACGGCGTTGATGCAAATCTTCACAGGCCAGAACGTACCGGTGATCCAAAGTTTACTTGGGATGCCCTACCAGAGACCGCTCGTATTGTGACCTATGCAACACGCGGAATGGAACCGATGCGCGGCTTTCCGGCCTTCATGGCGGCATGGGCCCAAGTTCAACATGAATGGCCTGATGTCCATTGCGTGATCGCCGGGTCAGATCGCGTGTGCTACGGCGCATCGCTACCCGATGGGGAAAGCTACAAAGCGCAGGCTTTGAACGAGCACAACTTTGACATGGCGCGATTGCATTTCACTGGGCTCCTCGCGCGCGATCAGTATCGAGCTTTGTTGAGGCGTAGTTCCGCGCATGTTTACCTGACGCAGCCCTTTGTTCTGTCTTGGTCCTTGATTGAATCGATGATGTCTGGCGCGCCGCTCGTTGCATCAGACTGCCCGCCGGTCCTAGAGGCCGCACCAACCGGCACTGCCGCGTACACCAAAATTTCGGATCCAACTGCAATCGCCGCTGCAATCTCTGGCCTGCTGAAGGATCCCGTTTCTGCACGCAATATGGGACTAAAGGCTCGGGACCATGCTGTGGCGCATTACAGCGCAGACAAACTCTGGCCACGCCACGAAGCTTTCCTGCGCGACTTAATCGTCAGCACTTCCTCTGCCGAGCCAATTCCGGTGCAGAAGCGCGCTTGAGGGTTAGCGATCCAACGCTGGCGGTGGATCAGATTTTGGACCTTCGCCACTGCTGTGGCCAAAGATGTCTTCCAGCACTGATTCAATGATCGATGTGGTCCCACCGCCTCTTTCATTCGAAATGACTGGCGCGTCACGATCCAACTCGTCGAACGTACCAAACCCGGCGTTTCCTCCTTCGGGCGTAAGCATCGGCAAGGACCGCACGGGGAGGCCCTCGTGAACACCGATCATCACCTCGCGCCAGATATCCGCTGGCAGACCGCTACCGGTCACCCCGGTCAACGGTGTGTTGTCATCATACCCCATCCAAACGCCAGCTACGTAGTCGGCAGTGAACGCGATAAACCACGCATCACGCGCGGCTTGCGTGGTGCCTGTTTTCCCAGCGATGGGCCAATCTCCAAAACGGGCGCGCGTGCCGGTCCCTTCCGAGACAACTCTTTCCATCATCCAGATCAATTGCCTTGCTGCATCTTCCTGAATCACCCGTTCGCGAATACCGCCGGTTGCTTGCATGACGGGTTCATCGTCCCCAATCAGCCGCAACTGCACCAAACCATACGGCGTTACCGCCGAGCCGCCATTCAGAATACCCGCGTAAGCACCTGTCATTTCAATCAGTGTGCTTTCCGATGCACCCAGAGCCAGTGCCGGTCCTGCAGCCAGATCGGATTCCACCCCGAACTGCGTCGCAACTTGCCGGACCAGATCGCGCCCAACTGATTCCGATACCTTCACCGCCGGAACATTGAGCGAGTCCTTAAGCGCCTGCGTCAGTGTTACCTGCCCGTAAAACTGGTTTGTGTAGTTGCGCGGGCACCACTCACCTGAGCCCGGTACGTTGAGGCAATAAGGCGCGTCCTCGACCACATCCAATGGGGAAAAGCCAAGATCCAGCGCAGCGGCATAAATGAAGGGTTTGAATGCCGACCCTGTTTGCCGCTTGGCTTGAGTGGCGCGATTGAACGCACCAGAGACTTTCGTTTTACGTCCACCAACCATGGCACGTACCGCGCCGTCCGCGCTCATCACAACGACGGCGGCCTGCGCCTTTGATCCTTCACGAACCTTCTCGTCAAAGACGCGTTTCAGACCGTTTTCAGCAGCCGTCTGCAAACGCTGATCCAGCGTTGTCTTAATCACGACATCCGCAGTGGTCTGGGTGAAAAACTCCGGCCCATTGGCCATGACCCAATCAGCAAAGTACCCACCGGCTTTCTTTTCTGCCGCTTCTGACAGGGTGGCAGGATTGGCTTGACCGTCCTTTTCTTGCGCGGTGCTGAGGTAGCCTTGTTCACGCATCAAACGCAGCACGGTTGCCGCGCGGTTTTGCGAACGCTCGATGTTGCTGGTCGGTGCAAGTCGCGATGGTGCGGTCAACAATCCAGCCAGCATCGCCGCTTCATTGGGGTCCACAGTCGCAGCAGGCTTTGCAAAAAAGCGCTGTGCGGCAGCCTCAACCCCGTAAGCTCCGCCACCAAAGTAGGCGCGGTTCAAATAGATCGAAAGGATCTCATCCTTGTTGTACTTCAGTTCCATCGCCAGCGCGTAAACCGCTTCCTTCGCCTTGCGCTGAACCGAACCACGGCGGCAATCGTTGATGTATTCCTGCTCGCTTTCCCATTCCGATGGCACGTAATCACGTCCAAGGCACAGCAACTTTGCCGTCTGTTGGGTGATCGTCGAACCGCCATGCCCCGAGAGCGGGCCGCGCCCTTCACTGAGGTTGATGCGAACGGCTGAAGCGATCCCGCGCGGACTCAGGCCGAAGTGCCCATAGAAACGCTTGTCTTCCGTCGCGATTACAGCGTTCTTCAGATGCGAGCTGACGCTTTCAGCGGTCACGGCCCCGCCAAACTGGTCGCCGCGCCATGCAAACACGTCTCCGTTGCGATCAAGCAAGGTCACAGAACCCCGCGCACGTCCATCAAGCAGTTTCTCAAGTGGTGGGAGCGTTGTGTACTGATAGCCGACAAAGGCCGCGAGAACGAGGCTCGCCAGCAATCCAACACGCCAAGTGACCTTCCAGACCAGACGAACGATCCAGCCAATCAAACGCTGGAATACGCCGATGATCCCACCGCGCCGCTTCGGTGTTGCCTTGCGTTTCTTGCGTGCTGGTTTGCGCTTGGCTGTTGACTTGGTTTTGCGCGAATACCGCTTATCCGCAACCAGTGGCTTACGACCACGTGAAGAATTACTCATAAAAAAGACCCCTGCCCGGCCTGCTCTGTTTTCCTCAACTTAACCTTTGTGAGCGCGGTTGTTTACCCTTCGTTCAGCTTAATTCGATCACACGATAGTCTATTTTTTGTGCATTTTTTCCCTGTAGCTTATTTTTTGTGCACTTCTCCTTAAGAATTTGCCGAAAACCCGGGGAATCTCTCCCCTTTCACTGCTCACAGCGCTCTTTTCCAACCCAACACAACAAAGAACGTGACGACACGAAAGGAAGGGACACCGCGTGAAACTCATTATCGCAACGATAAAACCGTTCAAATTGGAAGAGGTGCGCGAAGCACTGACCGATGCGGGCGTCGGCGGCATGATGGTCACCGAGATCAAGGGCTTTGGCGCTCAATCCGGCCACACAGAAATCTATCGCGGCGCAGAGTACGCCGTGAACTTCGTGCCCAAGGTCAAGATCGAAATCGTCGTACCTGCAAGCACGGTCGATCAGGTCGTCGAGACAATCGCCAAAACAGCCCAGACCGGAAAGATCGGAGACGGAAAGATCTTTGTGCTGGACGTGGAACAAGCCGTGCGCGTGCGCACCGGCGAGACAAACGAAAACGCGCTGTAACGCGTGCAAGAAGGGACAAACGGATGAAAAATCTGGTAAAAACACTGCCGGTGGCGGCCGCGCTGATAGCGCTTCCAAGCCTTGCACTGGCGCAGGATGCGGCCCCCGGTTTCGACGAAATCGGCCCTTACATCATGACGACCTTGCTGTTCTGTATGGCCGGGTTTCTGGTGTTTTTCATGGCGGCTGGGTTCGCCATGCTCGAAGGTGGTCTGGTACGGTCCAAAAACGTGACCATGCAAATGACCAAGAACATCGGTCTCTATTCCATTGCCGCCATCATGTACTGGTTTGTCGGCTTCAACACGATGTATCCCGGCGACTTTAACGGATATTTTGCAATCGGTGGACCAACTGTTCTTGATCCCGTCGGAGTAGCCGCAGCGGACGCCGCATTGGACTATGCGTCTGTTGGCTCTGACTTCTTCTTCCAGCTTGTGTTTGTGGCTGCCACGGCCTCCATCGTGTCAGGCGCACTGGCAGAGCGGATCAAGCTATGGCCATTCCTCGTCTTCGTCGTTGTGCTGACGGGGATCATGTACCCGATTTCTGGCTCTTGGAAATGGGGCGGCGGCTGGCTCGATGCAATGGGCTTCCAAGACTTCGCGGGCTCTACCGTTGTGCACTCTGTGGGTGGATGGGCCGCACTGGCGGGCGCACTGATCCTTGGTCCGCGTCTGGGCAAGTACAAAGATGGCCGCGTCAACCCGATGCCGGGCTCCAACCTTGCGCTGGCGACATTGGGTACGTTCATCCTGTGGCTCGGCTGGTTCGGCTTCAATGGTGGCTCGCAACTGGCGATGGGCACTGTGGGCGACGTCTCTGACGTCTCGCGT
>CAZDXI010000041.1:0-2497 GCA_964509095.1 uncultured Rhodobacterales bacterium | reverse complement strand
TGCAGCTGCCGGTGCTGTGACAGCGCTGATCCTGACGCAGCTTCTCTACAAGAAACCAGACCTGACAATGGTGCTGAACGGCGCATTGGCGGGCCTTGTCTCCATCACGGCTGAACCTTTGGCCCCGACCTTGTTCGGCGCACTCTGGATTGGTGCGGTCGGTGGCATCATTGTCGTCCTGACGGTTCCGATGCTGGACAAGCTGAAGATCGACGATGTGGTCGGTGCGATCCCGGTGCACTTGTTCGCAGGCATCTGGGGCACAATCGCTGTGTGCTTCTACAACTCTGACGCCAACATCGTGACGCAGTTCACCGGGATTATCGCTTACGGCGTGTTTACCTTCGGTGCCTCTCTGGTGCTGTGGTTCGTCCTGAAAATGGTGATGGGCATCCGCGTCGGCGAAGAGGAAGAGATCAACGGTCTCGATACGTCGGAACTGGGCATGGAAGCCTATCCGGAATTCGCAAAAGGCTAAGCCGGATCACCTGACAAAACCAAGCCCGGGCAGTATTGCGTTGCCCGGGCTTTTTCATGGCCGCTTGTCATTGGCGCAAAAGACGTAGGGTCAACCCCAGCCAAGCTGGACCAAAGCGATACCGTCATTCCAGACCTTGGTCATGCGAGCGATTTTGTCCCCTTCAAACTGCATGACATAGACATAGTCGGAAGCGGTGGATTTCCCTGTCGGCGGCATATCCCCCATATCGACGGTGTGCGTGCCGTGAAACACGGCAGAGGCCAGCACGACCTGACGGTCCTCATCCACAGCAAAGCCCGTCAACTCGTAACGCCCATCCGGCAGTGGCACGAGCAAGTCGCGCATCCAGTCGCAATAAGCGGCCAAGGTCGTGACCTCAGCCAACGCGTTGGATTGGCAGGCAAAGCTGGCGTTGTCCGCGCAATATTGCTGACAAACCTCCCAGCCCTTGCCGGTTTCGCAGGCCTCAAAGAAAGCTTCGGCAGTCGTACGGATTGTCATGGTAATCTCCCTGTCTGTAAAATCTCAACCTATGCAGGAAAGCGATCACATCAGACAGGACATGGCAAGCGTTATACGCCGCTGTCCACAATTGCTTTTGCAAGGATCGGCACGGTCTGAGCGTTAAGCCCGGCGATGTTCATTCGGCTGTCGCCCACCATGTAGATCCCATGTTCCGCACGCAGCGTTTCTACCAGCTCCGGTGACGCCCCAAGGCGCGAAAACATGCCCCGATGCTGGGCTAGGAAAGCAAAACGGTCAGAGCCGGACAAACGCTGCAATTCACCTGCCAATTGTTCACGCAGGTCGAGCATGGACAAACGCACGGCTTCCAGTTCGGCCTTCCAATCCGCGCGAAGTTCGGCGTCTGTCAGCACAGTCGTCACGATCCGCGCGCCATGATCGGGCGGGAAGGAATAGTTCTGCCGGTTTAGAAAAGACAAGGTGCTTTGGTTCAGATCCCGCGCGGCCGTGTCAGCCGCAACCAGCATCAGCAGGCCGGTCCGTTCACGGTATACGCCAAAGTTCTTGGAGCAACTCGCGGCAATTAGCACTTCCGGCAAAGCAGCGGTTAGTTTGCGCGTGGCGGCGGCATCTTCTTCCAGACCGTCACCAAAGCCTTGATAAGCAATGTCGATCATTGGCGTCGCACCGGTTTTTTGCAGCGACGCAATCACGGCATCCCACTCCACCGGGTTCAGGTTGGCACCTGTCGGGTTGTGACAGCAGCCATGTAGCAAAACCACATCATTTGGTCCCGCGTCCGCGATATCTGCCAGCATCGCGTCAACATCAGTGCCGCGCGTTTCGGGATCGAAATAGCGATACTCGACAATTTCGAGGCCCACATACTTGATGATCGACGGATGGTTCGGCCACGTGGGGTTGGAAATGAAGATGCGTCCGCCCGGGCGCGCCATCTTCACCAGTTCAAAGGCTTGCCGACACGCTCCTGTCCCACCGGGTGTTGCAACAGCCGCGATTGTGTCGCGCGGTACGGCATCGCCCAGGACCAGATCGATCATCGCATCCGCGAAGGCCGGGTCACCTGCCAAGCCGGTATAGGATTTGGTGTCCTGCGTTTCCCAAACCCGCTTTTCCGCTGCTTTCACAGCTCGCATCACGGGCGTCAGCCCATCGGCGTTCTTATACACGCCAACACCCAGATCGATCTTGTCCGTGCGCGGGTCCTCGCGGAAGGCCTTCATCAGTGCAAGGATCTTATCAGCGGGTTGGGCTTGCAGGTTTTCGAACATCAGGCGTCTCCGGTGGCGATGGGAAGGGTGGGAAACTGACCCCATTCGGCCCAGCTTCCGTCGTAGACCGACCAATCCGACTTGCCCAGCCGTTCCAGCGCAAGTGCAAGGATCGCCGCCGTCACGCCAGACCCGCAAGTCGTAATCACAGGTTTGCTTAGATCAACACCAGCCGCTTCGAATACGGCGCGCAGTTCGACGACCGGTTTCATAGTCTTGTCGGCGGTCAATAGCTCGGTAAATGGTACGTTTCGGGATC
>CAZDXI010000040.1:0-14867 GCA_964509095.1 uncultured Rhodobacterales bacterium | reverse complement strand
CCGCGACCCCCGGCGTGACAGGCCGGTACTCTAACCAACTGAGCTACAACCGCGCGTGAGGGGCGGGATACGGCACGCTTTGGCGTTCGTCAACACGCAAATGAGAAGTTTGGTGGAATTTTTCTGAACCCGATAACAGCGTGGTAACACTGCACTTCTATACTGTGCGGAGTGTTTCTTTCGGATTCTGAGAATTTGTTCATGATTTCACATCAGTATGTGTGGTTTTCAGACTGTTTCGCGCTGATATGCGGGGAAATCTCGGACAGGTTTGCTCAGACAAAAGGGCCGCCCGATGGTCTGGATTGATGGCAAAACGGGTACGGTTCTACCGGGTTTCCGCTGGAAGTTCAGCGCCTTGGGGCGACGCATTGTGGCGTCCATGTTGGTTGTCACTTTTGTACTGTCAGCACTGATCACGGCTGCGCAAATTTGGGCCGAGCAAAAAAAGGAGGTGGCGCAGGCACGTGCGGACATTGTCGCGCTGCATCGCTTTGCAACGCGCTCCTCGCTTGACGAGGATGGCTTGCACGTATTGCTCGATAGTTTGCAAGCTATGCCGCTCGTTGCAGGTATTGCGGTATATCCCCACAAGTCCGACGCGGCAGCTTCGATTGCCTTGCCCCTTCCAGCCAGTCTCAACGCCGAATGGGTGTTGGTCGAAACGGCCCCACCCGCGCTAAAAGGTCTTTTTCTGGATCGTGGGCAGCAGTTTTTCGTTTCGAACCTGCTAATTGTGTTGATCTGCGGCATGATCATGATGGTCATTTTTGATCGACTTGCCGCGCTGCATCTCAAGAACATCGCAGCAAAAGTACGATCTTCCCATTGGATGACGCCAGATTCGCCTGTTTCTTTCGACAAGGATCCCGCGATTTTCCCAGATGAAATCGGTACAATTGTTGACACGTTGGAGGACATGCGAAAGCAAGCTTTGAACGCATATTCTTCGTTAACCGAAAAAGCACAAGACATGCGTAGCCTGAACGCGAACCTCAAGGACTTGAACCGGGAACAAACGGAACTTGCCCATGCACTGTCACATGACCTTGTCGCCCCGATCAACAGCTTGGAAATGCTGCTTGTTGAGATCGGCGTGTTTTCCCCGGCGATTTCAAGTGAAGCTTTGCAGACATTGTGTGACCTGCAGACTAGCGCGGCTCGGATACGGTCACAGATTGCGTCCGTCCAATCCTATGCAACCCTGCTGAAAGAAGACTTTCCTCGCGAAAACGTTGATGCCGACCAAGTTTTGGAGCAAGTGGTTGAGATCATGCGGCCAGCGTTCGATCATGCTGGTGCGAGTTTGGTGATCGAACCTCTGGGGAGCGTGTATGGCCACGCGGGATGGTTCAGCGAACTGCTGTCACAATTGTTGACGAACGCCGTTTTGTTTCGAGACCCTGCACGCGCGCTCACTATTCGCATTGCGCAAACACAACAGTCAAATTCCAACATGTTGGAATTTGAGATTTCGGATACAGGTTCCGGCATTGCCCCTGAGCATCACGAGGCAGTGTTTGGCCTGTTTCGGCGCCTGCACGCACACGAAGACACACCCGGCAACGGAATGGGACTGCCGATGGCGCGTCGGATCGTTCAGCGACATAACGGGCACCTTTCCCTGACATCTGAGCCCGGTGTGCGCACCACTTTAACCATATCCTTGCCACGGAGCTGCGAATGACCTCTTCACTTGGCACTGTCATGATCGTGGACGACGAAGATATCGATCAGAGGCAGTACAAACGCATCCTAGAACGCTCTGGCATGGTCCAGAAACTGTTGCAGTTCACCTACGCTGATGAGGCATTGGCTTGGCTTGAAAACCATCCCGATCACGATGTGGACCTGATATTTTTGGATGTGAACATCCCACGAATGGACGGATTTGAGTTTCTGCAAGCCATCGGTGAACGTCTACCTGGGATGGATACAACTGTAATTGTTATGCTGACGACGTCCTTAAGTCACACAGACCGCGACCGCGCCTTGTCGCATCCACAAGTAAAGGGCTTCTTCAACAAACCCCTTCAAACTGAGCATCTCCTGACCGCGTCAAAGCTCATTGTGGCGAGTTGACCGAACAGCTTCAGCGATCCTGACACCAACAGAGAGACAGTGTGCTTCCAAGTTTTCACTTAGAAAGTTCGGCGCGGCGTCAGACATTGTGAATAGAACAACCATTAGAACTAATGCGCTACCGATCAACGCCTCTTCTCGATGGGACGTCCCCCAATCTGCAGGTTCGCTTCCCTTGCCTTTGATCCGGGTCCCGATCGCACAAAATCGCAGAAACACCCCTGGTTGGTCGGCGATTTGTGACCAAACATAGATCTCTCGAATTCAGCAAACTTGAAGTCAGGCGACGCCAAGTTTGAGGCAGCTTCTATTTGGGTTCCGGCCAGTTGAATAGAAATTCATCCTCGCCCAGAAACTCACTTAGAAATCCCTGAGGGTCCTGCGCAGATCCGTTCATCCGGACGACATTTTGCAAATCCAATTCTTCCAGCTTTCGATCTTGCGGCGCTTGATTTCCAAGTTTTTCGGAATGGTGGTTTGCACCGACAAGATGTCGACGTCGCGCCCGGGCTGCCCAGTACTCCATAACAGCGTTGTCAGAACGGGACCCACGCGGCGTCGTTGGCACGTTGCGCGCTGCAGCCAAGATTGAATGGAGCACAGTAGTGGTCAGTTGAGATTTTTCGACGAACGTATCGCACCCATGCGACAAAGACGTCTCTCTTGCTTGTGCATCTTCAATGCCGGAAATCATCACAGTGTATGCTGATGCATTCGCCGAAGACGCGAAAAGATGCCCCAGCGCATCCACGCCATCCCCATCCGCCAAGCAATAATCCACGAAAACCAAGTCAAAGCGCTGCGATTGCGTGATTGATACCATCGCATTCAGGTCAGCCGCTTCCACAACGTTTATTGCGTAGTCCCCCGCAGAACTGGCCCAACGTGCAATCTTTTTGCGATCAAACCGGTCGTCATCAAGAACCAGCACGTTTAGTTGTTTTTCTTCACCTGACTGGTGATCGTAAGCCGACAGAATCGCTGACATATCCGGGTACCCTTAACTCGATTACTCACTACTGTGCCGCTGGCGATACGGCTTTTGCGCCCAATTAAAATGGGTCTGAATTGGAAGGCTCAAACGTTGGACCACCATCCAACGGGTTGGCATCACGCAAACGGATGCGCATTCGAAATCCAACACCATCCGGTCCGGGACCAGCCCACAACTCACCCCGGTAATGCTTGGCAATTCGATGAATAATTGCGAGCCCCATGCCGCTGCCTTCTACGTCGTCACGGCGCGCCAAAGTCGCCATCGGACGGAAAGCACGTTGCATGTCTTCCATCGGGATACCATTGCCATTGTCGGTAAACGTCAGCGTTACTTCGTCATTACGACGACGTGCTTGGATGGTCAGAACAGGACTTTCCGCTGTGCAGTGCGTGACAACGTTGTCGATCACATTTTTCGTCAAAACAAACGCGTCTTTGTAACCGATCCGTAAGTTTGGCATGTCGACTTCGCATTGGACAGTGACGCGATCAGGCAGATTAACTTCTTCGCAAACACTGTCTACAAGCGCACCATAATCGAACTCCGTCACGGTTTGCATGCGTCCGACACGGGAATAAATCAGCAAGTCCAGCAACATTCGGTCTAGCCGTTTGGCATGACGGTCCAGCAGTTCAAAATTTTCCTGAACGTCCCGGCTGAACTTCACCCCTTGCGCATTGAGATCCTCACGCAGCCAATGGGGCACTTCAGTAAGTGCCCGTGCCGAATTGCGCAGATCGTGACTGACGATGTAGACGAATCCATCGAGCTCCGAAGCCGCTTCAACCTGCTCAACGCGCACTAGACCGCCATGTTTTGGGACGGGCAGTCGCAAATTCCGATCATCCATTTTTGACATGCATCGTACCTCAAGAACGCGGCGCGCCGAATGAGATCAGAGCGACATGAAACATGGTACTATGGGTAGCCGATGGGCATTTAAGATGCCGTAAAGCGATACCTAAAATGCGATCTTATCGCTCTGGCAGTGGGATGAACTCGTCCTTGTCGGTGGGCGGCAACTGAAAGCGACCATGTTCCCAATCGCCTTCGCGCCAAGCTTCTTTTGCCGCCTCTATGCGGTCTTTGGTGGATGCGACGAAATTCCACCAGATATGGCGCGGACCCTCCAACGTAGCACCCCCCAACAGCATCACGCGCGCCCCGTGAGGACCCGCTTTCATCGACACCTTATCACCGGGGCGGAACACCATCATTTGCCCGATGTCAAACGTTTGACCTGCGATTTCAACTTGCCCGCCCGTGACATATGCACCGCGATCCTCGTGGTTATCAGGCAATGGCAACTGAGCACCCGGATCAAGCACCGCATCAAGATAGAACATCTCTGATGGGGTTTCGACGGGAGCATGTGCGCCATATGCTTCGCCAAGAATGAGACGCAGTTGTTTGCCTTCACCCTCCAGCATAGGCAAATCATCTTTGGCGGCATGTACGAAATCAGCGGGCGTGTCTTCTTTGCTCTCTGGCAAGGCGATCCAGGTTTGAATGCCGAACAAATCGTAAGGCGCTTTCAGCATGTCCCCATCCACACGTTCGGAATGGGTAACGCCATGCCCGGCCGTCATCAGATTCACCGCACCCGGTTCGATCCATTGATCGGTGCCAAGGGAATCGCGGTGATGGAACTTGCCTTTGTATAGATACGTGACTGTTGCGAGACCGATATGGGGGTGTGGACGAATGTCGATCCCCTGCCCGGTTACGAACTCCGCCGGCCCCATTTGATCAAAAAAGATGAACGGCCCCACCATCTGTCGTTTGGGTGCTGGCAAAGCGCGGCGCACTTCGAAGTCGCCAAGGTCGCGAGCACGCGGCACAATCACTGTCTCGATGGCATCAACCGCGTCGCCCGTGGGGCAATCCGGGTCCAGAGTGGGGTTCCAGCTCATGTCTGATCCTTTCTCGGTTTGTCTGAATTGAACCTATTGTGACAACAGCCAAAGAAAACCGCCAAAACACGAGGACAGATGTGCGCAAAAGCACGAGACGACCAAGAGAGCAGGAATGGTGGGTGATGAGAGACTCGAACTCCCGACATCTTCGGTGTAAACGAAGCGCTCTACCAACTGAGCTAATCACCCGATGCGCGCCGTTTACCCCGGTCAGGCCGACAGACGCAAGCCCTCAAAATCAATTCCGGACCACGACTGGCTTTTAGGGCATATTTTATGAGCGAAACCGTTCTGATTACAGGGGCACGCGCGCCTGTTGCACTACATATCGCACGGCTCTTGCACGATGCTGGTCACAGGGTCATCGCGGCGGACAGTCTGGCGCATCCGCTGACTGCTGCAAGCGATAGCATCGCGTTTTATGAGGCCCTCCCGGGGCCTCGTCAGTCCCCAAAGGAGTACGGTGCGGCGCTGCAAAAGGTCATCCAAAAGCACAGCATAACGCGCGTTGTTCCGACCTGCGAAGAAGTGTTTTACCTCGCGCAGTTGTGGGCGGCCTACGACATGGACGCAAACCTGCTTGCACCTAACCTCGAGACACTCGCGGATGCGCATCACAAAGCAAGATTTATCGATACCTGTGCTGCAATGGGCTGGCCTGTGCCAGAGACGACAGTTTTGCAACAGGCGGAAGAGCTGGAAATCATTGCAGCGCAAGCACGTGACCTAGTCTTCAAGCCTGTTTGGTCTCGCTTTGCCAGCCATGTGCTGATCCGCCCTTCCCCACGTCGCGCACGCCGGATCGAACCGAGCCAGCAGTCCCCATGGATCGCGCAAGAGTACGTCACAGGTGAGGAACTCTGTGTCTACGCCATTGCCAAGGATGGCAAGCTACTGACCTGCGCGGTCTATCGCGGTCTTGTGCGCGCAGGTGCCGGGGCGGCAGTTGTGTTTGAACCCGTAGAGGATGCGAACATCACGCGCTTTGTGACAAAATTCGTCGAACATACTGGGTGGACTGGCCAGATCTCTTTCGATCTGATCCGACGCGACGATGGCAATGTGCTGCCATTGGAATGCAATCCGCGCGCGACGAGTGGTGTGCATTTCTATTCGGATGGTCCGCGCTTTGCGTCTGCGTTGCTTGGGGCTGAACCCCTTCCGGAGATCGATGTCAAAGGTCCGATGGGTGTGCGATTGGCGATGTGGATTTATGGCTTGCCACACGTGGTGTCGCCGGAGTTTCGCGAGATCACACGCAGCACGCAGGACGTTCTGAATTGGCCCGGCGATCCCGCACCGGCCAAAGCGCAATGGCGCGCTCTGGCGGAAATCGCGGCAATCGCGCTTCGCAAACGTATGAGCCTGCAACGCGCCGCGACCTATGACATCGAATGGGACGGCCCGGATCAAAGCTCCATTTGATACTGGAGTGGCGTGTCTGCTGCTGCAGGACGTTTGCCTGCATTGATCGCCGCGATGTCGGTGCGCAGGAAATCCAGCGGACCGATGACAGGTTGCGCCGGTATCAGAGCCGCGTTCGCCTTGGCCGAAGACAATACGCGTCGGTCCTGTTCCAGCGCGATGCGGAACAAAGGTTTGAACGCCAGAGCCTTCAGATGCCCAAAGCCAGCCAAGCGCGGCCCCACCAGCCACCCGATGCCTTCAACCGTGTCCGCGTCTGCTTGTCTGAGGTGAAAGGTCGTTGCCAATGCCAATCCCTTCGGGCTCCAAAACTCCAGCTCAGCGATGCCCGGCGCACGATACCGGCCAATCGTTTTCAGCCGCGCGCCTTCCAATAGCTTGCTGATCACGCCCTGCTGGTGCTCTTCACCTGTATAAACCGCCTCCACCCAATCCGAGCCGCTGGTTACAATCACGTCAACTTTGGACCGCGCCGAACTGAGCCCCCGCAACAATCCGCGATGCGTGAAATGCGTATGGGTGGCGTCCAGAATGTTTTCTGCCACATCCAAAAGCGTGGATTGAGTAGAACTGCGCACCAAGCGGGTCACGATGTCCTGCCCGACCTGCCCGTGTACATAGGGTGCGGTTTCGATCTCCGCTTCCGACACGAACACCGCGCCTTCATGTTCTTGCGCATGGAACCGTTTAACCTTGTAGGCTGGAATATCCTCCATCGCTCCTGGGATGGCTGTGCAACGCCCCTGCCCGTTAAAGCGCCAACCGTGATAGGGACACTCGATCTCACCCGCCTTTACCGTTCCGCCGGACAGCGCCACAAGCCGGTGCGGGCAGCGATCCAGCAAGGCCGCGACCTTGCCGTCAGCATCCCGAAACAGAACCAAAGGCTGACCATCAAGCAGCACGCGCTTAGGCCTGCGTCCCACGTCACGAGATAAGGCCACGGCCTGCGCGCGGTTCATAGCTGGAACCGTTTCAAAATGGGAACTCCGATCCTGTTTAACACCATCGACATAATCGCCACCGAAAGCCTCTGCGCTTGGGGCATATGTTTTACATAAACGGCGGTGTATTCAATCGCTGGACGCGCGCCGCGCAGGCGTTTGAACTCGGCAGCGCCTGCGCTCATGTTAAAGAACAACCCATTCACACGCGCATAGGCCTGCGAAGAGGCCATCAACAGCCGGTAGAGCCCTAAATCCACAGGGAGCGCCGTGTCATAGCCCACCAGCGGCTGTGTCAGCGTGCGCCCATTCTGGAAGTATCCGGTCGCCGCGACCAATTCGGTGGTATCTGGGTCGCGAAACCCTTCGATTTGAAGCAATCCTGCGCGGTGCATCTTGCGAATGTAGTCGCCGGTATAGTGCGGATTCAGCGGTGTGTACTTGTCCAAATACAACATCCCATAAAGCTCCGCCGCGCGATCAAAATCCATGTCGTCGAATTGATCGCCGGTCACGTGTAGCAAGTGTGTTGCGCGCAGCAATTTCGCATCGCGGCGCGCGTTGATCTTCTCGCGCGATCCATGCTTTGGCTCCCAGACATAGACCTGACGTGCGGGCAGCAGAGCAAACCCGGCAGCGCGCAAGGCGTTGAGGGTCTGTCGATCCGCCAAGTCGTTGAGAGAGCGCATCACCAGTGCCCGTTTCGGGAAAACCGTGAGACAGGTATCGCGCAATTCGATGGCCTGCCTTTCGTCCAACACCGGGACCGGGTTTGTCGAAAATAGCCAATTATTGATTTGTGCCTGCCGGTCCAATCCCGACGCGCACACCAGTGGCTGACACGCGCGGATCAGACCTGTCAGCAGGGTCTTCAAAATCGGATTGCGAACGAAATGGCGCGTCTCTTCCAAGGCATAATCAATATACGCGGTGGTCGGGCAACAGATGTAGCAGGTTTCTGGACCGTCATTAATCGTGACCGGCCATGACAGTCCGGCGGCCTCGATTTCGTACATCTTGGTTTCAAGGTTTCGGATCAGCGTTGGCACCGGGGTGTTGGTGAACATCTCCACCAAAGCGCGCACGCGCTCTGGCGCGTTTTCGTCCCGGTCGGTCATTGACCAGTTCCAAACTGGTTTTCGACGCGGCGCAGTTTTCGTCCAACGTCCAACGGCAGGTCTTGCTGAAGCAGTTTGACGCTGCATTGTGCGTTTTGCCGGTTCAGTATGGTCTCAAGCCCGGCTTTGATCCGGGTTGCGGCCTCTGATGGTACACTCGTAGGCAAGACCAGATCTACTTGCGCGCGGGCTTTCTGAATGATCCGAAAGTCTTGCAGTGATGGGTCCGCATCCAATACCGCGTTGCGCAACACATCCGGGGTGATCATTGCATGCCCTTCGCATTTGGGCAGCCAGAAGCAGTCATCCATGCGCCCGACAACCTCGTCCACCCGTTGCAGGACGGAGCCGCAGGGACAAGGCACATCGGATAGGCGCAAAAGGTCGTTCATCCGATACCGCGCCATGATTTGTACATCGCGTCGAAAGCTGGAGATCAGCGGGCTGACCAGCCCCTGCCCCACCGGTTCAAATTCAAACAACATTGAATCTTCGGCCAGATGCAAAACGCCGTGCCGACAGGTCACGCCCAGCAGGCCTTCGCTGGCCATGTAAATCTGTTCCAATCGGCTTCCGAGCCAGTCTTCGATGATTGGGCGATCCATCGGGTCCAGTGTTTCAGCAGCACTGAACACGCGCATGGGGGAAATCCGCACATCACTTTCAGCCAGATATCGCAACACTTTGGGTGGTGCGACGATCACATCCGGGTTCCACTCCGCAAGCGTATCACGCCATGCTTCTAGCCCTTCGCTGAGCGCGAAAAAGCGCAAGTCTATCCACCGTCCGGTTCGCGCCGTGTCATACAGCGGCGTGGATTGCGGCAACAGGATCGCCACTTTGCGTCGCCGCCACAGCAGATCAGGCATTGCTTTGGCAAGTATCGCGCCCAGCCAGCGGAACCGTTCCGCGTCAGAAATCACGAACAGCCCGCGATTGCCGCTGGTTCCTGTGCTTGCACCCACGGTGTAATCGTCAACCCGGCACGTGCTTTGCATGGCCTGTTGGACCTGATCCGCCGTGATCTCGGCCCGATTGTAGCTTGCAAAGCTGGCCATCAAACTGGCCTTGTCCATTATAGGCAGGTCAGACACCCGCTCCACCCCGTCGAACGCAGGCACGTTTGGGACATCTGTTTGCAACCATCGTGCCACGGCGCGGGACTGCCAATCTTCGAACGCAATCCGGCTAAGCTGCGGCTTGGCTGCCCATAAGCTGCGCCGAAAGGAGGATATTGCGTCAAAGAACGGGGGCACTACGGCAGATCGTAAGTGGTTGTGCCGGGATCATGACTGAGGACGACCTCTCCGCCCGCATCGCGGAAACGGCGCACTTTGGCGATCGTTTGTCGTGCGGCACTCCCGTCTTCTGCGACCAACGTCGCTGGAAATCCTGGCGCGCGATTTTCGTCAAGCGCATCCATCATCCACTGCGTATCAACAGCGTACAACAGCGGCGTGGGTTCTTGTGGGAACAACAATCCGAATTGGCCCACGGCATGACCGGGCAAATCGATACTCACGGTAGAGCCGTCGCCAAACAGATCATACCCCTCACCAAATTCAGAACCAACGGATAGCTTCGCGCGCCCCTCCAACGCCTCAAAACGGGCGTCAAAGTCATCTGGCAACAATTCGGGAAACACGCCGTGTCGTGTGTTTTGCAACGAACTGGACCTGCGCAAACTGTCATAGGCTTGCCCACTGGCGACAAAGCGGGCGTTGGAAAATTGCCGAAGCCCAGAGATATGATCCGGGTGGAAGTGTGTGATGATGATCTCCGTCACATCCCCGCGGTCATATCCCATCGCTTTCAGCGCTGCGGCGGGTTGGCCATTTGGCACAATGTCGGGACCAAACGCTTTTGCGTAAGCGCGCAAGGCAAGACTGCGATGATCACCGCGCAGGACTTCTTCGGTGTATCCTGTATCCACCAACACCAGCCCCGCACTTGGATGCCGGATCACGCCATACCGCACCTTCAAAGCGACGCGTATCCAACGCCCCCCGCGCAACACAAGGCGTTCGGGCGCATGCACAAAGGCGGAATTCACAAAGACCGGTGTCACCATTGGCTTCCTTCCTGAAACGTGCGCTCCAAACCCTCGGTGAATGAAACCTTTGGGGTCCAGCCCAAAACATCCCGTGCTTTGGAGATATCGAGGCTTTGAGCATACGCGAACAAGGCAAGCGCATAGCGCGTAACAACTGGCTCCCCAAGGCCGGGCAGCGCGCGATGCACGCGCTCTATCGCGCTGGCCATCATCAGCGCGGGACCCAGTGGCGCACGTCGCCAGCGGACCGGTTGCAATGCGCGCGTACAAACCTGATCCACAATGTCGCGTATCGGCAGAACCTCGCCGCCGGAAACATTGAAAATGTGTTTTTCACAGTCAGAACCTGCGTTCAACGCAGCGCAAATCGCCGCGACGACATCGCCAACATACGTAAGATCAATTCGCGCCCGCCCGTCCCGAAATACCGGCAAAGGCCGTGCTTTGGCCGCGCGCAATAAGCGCGGAACCAGAGTTTCATCGCCGGGTCCATAAATGCCTCTGGGTCGCAGGATGATTGGGCCAAGCTTAGTCGCGTCCAGAACCTCCTTTTCGGCGAGTGCTTTGGTGGCAGCATAGGCGTTGAAAGGGCTTGGCAGCGGTGCGTCTTCTGCCACCTTCAACTGATCCTTTGGGGCGAAATAGACAGACGGAGAGGAGATATGGACAAATCGTTTCGCCCCGAGCTGTTTCGCCAACGCCAAAACGTGGCGTGTGCCCGTGACATTTGCTTCGTGAAACGCTTGGTTTCGCCCATAAGGTGCCGACAAGGCGGCGCAATGCACCACGGCTTGCACCGGGTCGAGAGTCATGTGCGCCTGCGTTGTTGGTGGTGTTCGGATATCCCACTGCAAACTTTGCATAGTTGGAAGCTTCTGAAGCCTATCGGCGTTGCGCCCCTGCGCAACAACCGACCAACCGTTTTGCTTAAGTGCCGTCACCAGATGTTGCCCAAGAAATCCGGTAGCGCCCGTAACCAAAACGCGTGGCAATGGTTCAGGCGACATAGCCCAACCCACCAAATGACACACCGGCCGACGTCCCGAGCATCAACACCTTATGCCCCGGCGCGATGCGATGTTCTTTGCGCGCAACATCAAGCGCAAAGGGAATGGATGCAGCGATCTGATTGCCGTGGCTTTGGGCGATATTGACCACACGGTGTTTGTCAAAGCCTGTGTGGCGGATCATGTGTTCTAACGCAGCGGGACTTGCTTGATGGGGAATGACACACGCAACGTCCTGCCGTGACCAGCTGTAACGTTCCAACACTTCTTCAACGAACCGTCCAAAGTGTTTCGCGGTCAAGCGGAACAACACCCCGCCATCCATGGTGAAATGTGCGCCCTCTGCGAAGACATCAGGGGCGTTATGATAATCCAACCTCGTCCCGCCCGCCTTCAGCGCGCTGGCCTCGTAAGCGGACGGATAAGTCCGCATCAACATTGGACCAAGCCCTTGATCTTGCTTTGGTCCGGCCTCAATCACAGCCGCGGCAGCGCCATCACCAAACAGGGCTGCCGTCTCAGGATCAGTGTCCCATGGTAAGGCACGTGAGGCGATTTCAGAGGAGACGACAAGAACGCGGGTGTATTGACCGGACGTGACCATATGGGCCGCGATGTTGGTGGCATTCAGGAAGCTCAGGCAGGTGCTGTTCACGTCAAAACCGGCGCCTTGCCCATCTGCGATGCCAAGTTCGGCCATCACCCGTGGCGCTGTGCCAGGTATAGTTTGATAGGGAACGGCAGACGCGCAAATGATCAGCTCCACATTGTCAGCAGTGCACCTTGCGTCAGCCATGGCAGCGCGACATGCGGCAGCGGCAAGATCGATCTGGCTTTCGGCGTCACAGACAAAACGGCTTGCGACCCCCGTTTTTTGTTCCAGCGTCCCCGGTGCCTGTCCGAATTTCGCATCGAACGCTTCGGAGCGCACAAGTTTGCTTGGCAGAGCACGCCCTGTCCCGGCAATCACGGCCTTTCGTGGCTTTAGCGTGTTGACCACTTCCGATGATAACTTTGCTGACACTCTACGTCCCCCGATGTCTCAGCATAAAGACACCGCGCGATGCATCAATGGTCCAATAAGACGTTATACGACAGAAAGGAAAAGTGGTGGGTGATAAGAGATTTGAACTCCTGACATCTTCGATGTGAACGAAGCGCTCTACCACTGAGCTAATCACCCATCCGGGCCTTTGAGTTAGCCAACTCCGTCTCATCCTGCAAGAGGCATTTGGGCAAAACTTCTTGTGCTTGAAGGTGCCGACGGGGACGCGTTAGCCTTGGGATATGCAATTCGATCCAACACAGCATCAAATGCTCCCGACCCGCGCGTTTGACGACTTTCAAATTGGTGAGGTCTTTCGAGCCCCGTCGCGCACAATGACAACGGGCGTGTTTTCGGCATTTCAGGCGGTCAGTGGCGACAATCATCCAATCCACTATGATCGGGCTTATCTCAAACGGTTAGGCCACCCAGGCCTAATGGCGCACGGGTATCAGACGCTTGTCCAAGCTGCGATTGGCGCAAGCCCTCTCGCGCATCAGATGGGGGAAGCTCTGGTTGGATTTCTCGAACAATCGAGCCGTTTTCTCGCGCCCGTTTTTGAGGACGATACGCTTTATCCGGAATTCGAAATTTCGCAAATCGAGCGGCGTCGGACTACGGGTACGATTACCGTTCTGATCCGCATTCATAACCAAGACGGTGTCTGCGTCTGTGACGGGCACCAGACATATCTGATGCGGCTCTGATCTGATTAATTAGTTTTGTCTGGGTCGTCCCGCTTCTGGCGCAAGCGGGCGACAGTTACCCGTGCCCCGCTCAGCTCTTTCACGCGTTGGATCTTCAACTTGGCAAAAGGCGGAAGATTCAAATCCTTATCCTGCGCGAGCGCATCGCCCAATGCGGCCAAAGTCGCCTCAACTACTGGCTTAACATCCTTTTTCTTCAGGCCGGACCGACGGACGACGTCATCCACCAAATCCTTCTTTTTCACTGCAGGTGTACTGACAACCGGCGTCGCAGTTTTCACAACCGACGGTTCGACAGGCGGCACATGGATCGGCTTTGGGGATACCGGCTTATCCGAAACAACCGGCTTGGACTTACCGACCTTTTTCTTAGGGGTCGTCGTTTTTGTGGCGCGGGATTTTGTCGGTTTTTTTGTCATATCCCTGCTTGTTCCATTGTTCTCAACTTTGCAACAATAGAACGCGTTCCCATAAACAATCGCGCATAAGCATTGACCTTAGTCCACGCTTGGTTAGTTTCAGCGCATCAAAAATGACCAGTCTTGGGGGAAATATGAAACAGGCTATTTGTGCGCTTGCAATTGGGGCGAGCGTTTTGGGTACAACTGCAACTTCAGGTTCGTTGTCCGATCCAGTCATTGCAGCGCCAACAATTGTCGCGGACACAACGAGTTCATCATCAGGGACGACCCTGATTGCTTTGCTGGCTATCTTGATGGCAATTCCAGCGCTCGACTAACGTCTTCGCACATTGACGAAAAAACGCCCCGCTCAATCGGCGGGGCGTTTTTTGTTGTTTAGTGGGCTGTTGTCACGCGAAGATCAGCCGACCGTTCCGCAGCTTTTGCAGCGGCGGCAGCTTCTTCTGCGGCTTCGTCCCATTCGATGGGTTCTGGCTTAGACACCAATGCGTGTTCCAGAACTTGGCTCACGTGTTCCACTGGAATGATGTTAAGCCCTTCCTTCACGTTGTCCGGAATCTCCACGAGGTCCTTCTCGTTTTCTTCCGGGATCAGCACAGTCTTGATACCACCGCGCAAGGCCGCCAGCAGCTTTTCTTTCAAGCCACCAATCGGCATCGCATTGCCACGCAAGGAGACTTCACCCGTCATAGCGATGTCACGCTTGATCGGGATACCCGTCAGCACAGACACGATGGATGTGACCATGGCCAGACCAGCGCTCGGCCCGTCTTTGGGTGTTGCCCCATCTGGTACGTGCACGTGGATATCCATCGTGTCGAATTTCGGCGGTTTTACCCCGATTTCCGGCGCGATAGAACGCACATAACTGGACGCCGCATCAATGGATTCCTTCATAACATCGCCCAGTTTCCCAGTCGTCTTCATCCGCCCCTTGCCGGGCAGCTTCAACGCTTCGATGTGCAGCAAGTCACCACCAACAGAGGTATAGGCCAGCCCGGTCACAACGCCGATTTGGTCCTTTTCCTCAGCCAGACCATAGCGGTACTTCTTCACGCCCAGGAACTCATCAAGATTGTCTTGCGTGACCGTGACAGTCTCAGCCTCTTTCTTGATGATCTTGGTCAGTGATTTCCGTGCCACCTTTGCGA
>CAZDXI010000039.1:14468-15015 GCA_964509095.1 uncultured Rhodobacterales bacterium | reverse complement strand
CGCCACCGGACGTGATCAGATCGTCGCCAGTTCCCCCTTGGATCCAGTTTGAATCGGACCCGGCAACAAGCGTGTCGTCCCCGTCCCGCAAAAGGAACGCGACATTGCTGTTATCACTGCTGGCATTGATGGAATCTGCAAAGTACGTGCCAACAAGTTCCTCAACCTCGCTGAAGTTTCCGTTTGTGGCTGAACCGTCAAACGTGAAAGTCCCAATCTTGTCGCCAGTAAACGTGACGGTGACGCCCTGCGTCGTCGCATAGTTCGCGAAGCCGATAATGTCATAGCTGGTGGCACCTGCTGTGCCGATCACACTGGCAAAATCATGGTCATCCGTGACCCAGACCTCGTCGAACACCGTGTGGCGACCAATCATGCGTCCATGACCTTGACCGCGCTGTACGGCCTGGCGTCGTTGGCAACGATCGACGCCTCGCTCACCGCGGCCCAGGCCGACGCACGCGAGTGCATCCGCGTGTACACCGAACAGATGCTACCGGTGCTCCGGCAGCGCGAGCCCGCGGCCGGGTATCGTATGGCTGACGGG
>CAZDXI010000039.1:0-14458 GCA_964509095.1 uncultured Rhodobacterales bacterium | reverse complement strand
ATCGAGTATGTTATTCCCATCCCCGGTGTGCCACGTGCCGATGGAGTCATCTCCATCCCCGCCATAGACAGTGTCGTTCCCATCGCCGAACGAGATAGTATCGTTCCCGCCCCCGCCCGAGATTGAATCGTTGCCCGTTGCAGTAAACAGGTTGCCGTCCGTGTCATAAATCAGATCATTGCCGGACGATCCGGGCAGCGTGTCGTCACCTGACGTCCCGGTGATGTTGCCGGAAAAACTCTGGGTGGTGCCTGTCTCACCCGGCGGAAATCCAGCCGGGTTGTCAGGTACGAAGTAGTAGTCCCCAGCCACGAGATGGAACGTGCCCGGAACTGTCCCCACGGTTGAGGGATAATCTACGGTTCCACTGCCTAGATTAGCATAGTCTTCCGTGTCAAAGGTCGTCGTCAGTGACCCGCCTGAAATCCCATCGCCCACCGACGGGCCAGTGGCCCCGGTGTCGCTGAAAATGCGATATCCGGTAACGGAACTCATACTTAAACACTCACCATCTTCTGCACAGAATAGATGTTAATCATTTACATCTAATGACCTTGCGCGCGGGCACCCTTTTCCCGGTCGGGCAAACCCGCTAAGCCATAACCAACAACACGAGCAGGCCCATGAAACCGATCCGCCTTATCTCCGGCTTTTTCACGGTTGGCGCGTGGACGCTCCTGTCCCGTGTGCTGGGTTTTGTGCGCGATGCGATGATCCTCGCCTTTCTTGGCACAGGTCCACTGTATGAAGCCTATGTGGTTGCCTTCCGCCTGCCCAACATGTTCCGCCGCTTCTTTGCCGAAGGGGCGTTCAATATGGCCTTTGTGCCGATGTTTTCCAAAAAACTCGAAGGGGAAGAGGACGCACACCGCTTTGCAGAAGACGCGTTTTCAGGTCTTGCGACGGTCCTGATCTTCCTGACTGTGATTGCGATGGCTGCGATGCCTTGGCTGATCTTCGGCCTCGCCTCTGGTTTCGCGGGGGAAGAGCAGTTTGATTTGTCCGTGGAATTCGGGCGCATCGCGTTCCCTTACATCCTGTTCATCTCACTCGCGGCCCTGCTGTCCGGGGTGTTGAACGCGACGGGACGCTTTGCAGCGGCGGCGGCGGCACCTGTTCTGCTCAACGTGTTACTGGTGGGCGCCATGGCGCTGGCCGCCTGGATGGGCGGAGACATCGCGCGCGCACTCGTCTGGATGATACCGGTGGCCGGGGTTGCGCAGTTCGCGTTGCTTTGGGTAGCGGCCAAGCGCGCAGGCTTTGCGCTGATGCCGCGCCGCCCGCGCCTCAGCCCCGAAATGCGCAAACTGGTGCGCATCGCAATTCCGGCGGCCCTTGCAGGTGGTGTGGTGCAGATCAACCTTTTGGTCGGTCAGCAAGTCGCGAGCTACTTCGATCGCGCTGTGGGTTGGCTTTATGCGGCAGACCGGCTCTACCAGCTTCCTTTGGGCGTCGTGGGTATCGCCATTGGCATCGTGCTGCTTCCTGATCTCTCCCGTCGGCTGAAGGCCGGCGATGACGCGGGTGGACGACACACCCTGTCCCGCGCGGCAGAGATTTCACTGGCCCTCACGATCCCGTCTGCTGTGGCCTTGATGGTGATCCCGTTGCCCTTGGTGTCGGTGCTCTTTGAACGCGGTGCCACGACCTCTGACGATAGTGCTGCGATTGCGTCGGCTGTCGCCATCTATGGGCTCGGCCTGCCTGCCTTCGTGATGCAGAAAATTCTGCAACCTTTGTACTTCGCACGTGAAGACACCCGCCGCCCGTTCCATTTTGCGGTGGCGGCGATGGTGGTGAACGCCATTCTGGCCATTGGCCTCGCGATTGCTCTTGGTCCTGTTCTCGGCTGGATCGGCCCTGCCGTTGCAACCACGCTGGCGGCTTGGCTGATGGTTGCTCTGCTGGCTGTTGGTGCGCGCCCGATGGGTGACGTGGCCCGGTTCGACGCGCGGTTTCACAAACGCATCTGGCGCATCCTTTTCGCGTCTATTGCTATGGGTTTCGTGATCTGGGCCGTGAACGCCGCCTTGTCGCCCTTCCTCGGGCTGGCCGGCGTGCGCTACTTCGCTCTGGCCGTGCTGATTTTTGCAGGTATGGCATCTTATGCCTTGCTCGGTCAGATGTTTGGCGCTTTCAAACTCTCCGAACTTCGTCAGTCCTTGCGCGGGCGTTAGTGGCTTTGTCGGCGCTGCATCATCATTTCGTGTACCGCATGCATACCGCGTTCGACCATCGCCGTCACTTCAGCCGCATGGACTTGCAGCGCCTCTACCATTTCTGGGTCGTCTGAGGTCTGGATCACCACAACGCCGTCTTCGGTCACGTCAATCTCCGTGATGATGGAATCATGGCGTTCAAAAAACATATTCAGTGTCGGGCTTTGGATGCGGATCTTTGGATCATCCCCCGTCTCGACACGGTCAATCATCCCAATCACATGGGAGACCAGCGCCTCGCGAACATAGGGCGACGTGGCTGTTGTATTTGTGCGAATCCCGTCGGGCAGATTGGTCACCTCGCGGTGCATGTCGCGGAAATGGCGGAACATAATCGCCAGCTCTTGGCTTTCCTGTTGTGTTGCGTTTTCGCCCTGTAGTCCGGGCATGCGGGACATGTCATGGGTGTGTCCCTGCATCTGTGCAAGCGCTGGACCTGTCAGCAAAACGAATGCTGCTGCAAAACCCAGTTTCATCACCGCTCCCCTCGCAATTTGGCCAACAGCGCCCGCCGCGCCCCGGGTACCAATAGCACACACAGCCCAAACCCTGCAAAGAACCCGGCGAGTTCCGCCACCCATGTGTTGTTGGTTCCGAACAACAAGCCGAACACCAGCTGGATACCCATCAGGAACGCGATCAGCGTGAAGGCCTGCACCTGATTTTGCCCGGCCATCTTGGCGCGGGCCCATAGGATGAAGGTGAACCCCCCGATCAGCCCGTAGGCTCCGGCGTAAGCGCCCACGAGCGGTACGCCCTCGGGTAGGATCAACGCATACACAAGCGCGCCTGTGATTGAACTGCCAAAGAAGATCGCCGGGATCGCGATCCGGCCGATCACCTCACCGACCATCTTGCCCATGGCTAGCAGGATCACACCAGCGAAGATCATGTGGACGAAGCCGAAATGCAGGAACGGGTAGCTGATGAACCGCACCACTTGATCCATCGGGTATTGTCCGGTTTCCACCATCCACCACAGGATGCGGGGGGAAAACCCATATTGCTGGATCGCCGCGATGCGCCAGCCAACCGCCTGAGGCCCGCCCACAAAGCCAGCCTCCCCAGCGGCAAAGACCGCTTCAATCGTAAAGATCGCAAGGAAAAGTGCCAGAACCGCCGTGGGCAACGGGTTTACCGGGCTTGGGTCATAGCCCGTCTTGCCATCATCCATTGCTGCCTCCTGCTTGACGCCTCTTTGCCCCATGGGTAATGCACGCAGCTATCCATAACCAGAGCGCAAAACCATGACACAGTTCGTCCCCCGAGTCTTTTCCGGCATCCAGCCTTCGGGCGGGTTAACGTTGGGCAACTATTTGGGCGCCCTGAAGCGCTTTGTCGATATGCAGAACGAAGGCGCACATCAGACCGTGTATTGCATGGTGGACCTGCATGCGATTACCCAAGTGCTGAACTACCCGGATCTGGCGCGCAACACCCGTGAATTGGCGGCTGGGTTCATCGCCTCCGGTATCGATCCAGAGAAGTCCATCCTGATCAATCAGAGCCAAGTGCCAGAACACGCGCAGCTTGGCTGGGTGTTCAACTGTGTGGCGCGCATGGGCTGGATGAGCCGTATGACCCAGTTCAAGGACAAGGCGGGCAAGAACGCGGAAAACGTGTCTTTGGGGTTGTTCGGATATCCGGCTTTGATGGCCGCAGACATTCTGATCTATCATGCGACGCATGTCCCTGTGGGTGAGGATCAGAAACAACACCTTGAACTGACCCGCGACATTGCCGCGAAGTTCAATCACGACTTCGGTGTGGACTTCTTTCCGATCACTGAGCCTGTGATTGAAGGTGCCGCCACGCGCGTGATGTCGTTGCGCGATGGCTCTAAGAAAATGTCAAAGTCCGACCCGTCGGATGCATCCCGCATCAACATGACGGACGACGCCGACACGATTGCCAAGAAAATCCGTAAAGCGAAGACCGACCCGGACGCCTTGCCGTCCGAAGTCAAAGGACTGGATGACCGCCCCGAGGCGCGCAATCTGGTGAATATCTACGCCGCTCTGTCGGATATGTCAGTGGAACAGGTGCTGGCCGATCATGGCGGTGCGCAGTTCGGGCAATTCAAACCCGCACTGGCAGAGCTCGCCGTGGCCAAATTGGCGCCGATTTCATCCGAGATGGCACGCTTGATGGATCATCAGGACGAGATCGACAAAATCCTGGCGCGTGGCGCAGAACAAGCGCGGGAGATCACCGCGCCCATTCTTGCGAAAACCTACGAAATCATCGGGATGGTGGGCTAAGCCCATAGGGTGTGTGCTGTGCGCGCACCCTCCGTCCGAGATTAGTTCTTGTCGATCACGTTTTCTTTGAAGTCATCCATGGCCTCTTCGGCCTTGCCGGCAGCGTCGTTGGCCGCGTCCTTCAAAGACTCCACAGCGTTTTCCGCCTTGTCTTCTACCGCGTCTGCAGTGTCTTCAGCTGTCGCCTTTGCGTCTGCCGCTTTCTGTTTGGCGAAATCAAACAGGCGGTAACCGAACACGCCCAGCAGTCCCCCGGCCATCAACCAAAACGGACTGGCGTTGTCGCTCAGACCAGCCGCAACCAGCGCGGCCACCCCCATCAGGATCGCAAACACGAAAATCGCTTTTTCGTGCTCATCAAGCGCCACCTTGGACGTTAACGCACCAGAGATCGGGCCAAACGCAAATTTGAACCCTAACCCGGCCAACACTCCTACAATAAGACTGGTAAACACGTCACTTCTCCCACTTCACGCATGCTTTTGCTTGGAGTCAGCGTCTCATCCTGCAATCAGCCGTTGCATGGGAAAAATCAGCAACATTCGCCAACTCACGCTAACCAGCGGGGATATATGGGTAATTCAACAAGAAAAGAGCGCGCCGAACTCCATCGACGCGCCCTTTTGTGGGGGAATCAACGTTCAGGTCATGCGGCGGCTCAGGGTGAAAAACCCGAACGTGACCAGCACGACAACCATTCCGATCACGAATTCCTCGCTCGGGCGGTCCCAACCGGTGCCGCTGATGCCATAGACCCAAGCGTAGTAAACAATGGCGCACAGGAGAGACACGCCAAACACAAGGGTCGAAAGCGGCGAACGGCGCAACAACAAGACGGATCCAACCAACCCAAGGAAGGACGCCAGCGCAAAGGCGGCCCAGATGCCAGCGGGAGTGCTTGCAACGGCTGCCGCGTGGGCCTCTGTCATCGCTCCGCTGGCCGCCGCTACGCTTGTGTCGGTCGTTACGCCTAGCCAGAATTGCAGGCAGCCAAACGCGTACCACACTGCGCCAATCGCGGCCGCAACTTTCAGCCATTTCGGCGACGTCATATCTTCTTCCATTTGCATCACAGCAGTCATATCGTTTTCCTTTCCTCAAAAATTGGGCGCTCGCCCCGTTACAATGGCCAGTTTTCGATCTTCTGGCTCTTCTTGGCGATCATCGCGAAAATGGGTGACAGCAGCTTGACCATGCGCCCGGAAAAGGCGGGCTTTCCGGTTTCGCATACGGCTTTCAGGTTTTGCGCGATGAAACCTTGTGCGCCTTTCATCTCTTTCAGCAGTTTGCTGCCCTCGATGGCGTTATCGATGCGGAGTTCAAACGTGGTGCCTCCGTCGGTTTCCTCCAGCGTGTAGGTCACGATGCAGGGCGGCTCGTCGATGTTAGTCATCTGGAACGTGTGTGAGTACACGTGGGGCGGGTCGAATTTCAGCACCTCGCCGACGACCATAGCCAGCTTACCGCTGGGATTGGCCATGCGGTATTTCACACCTTCCCGCAGCCCATCTTTGGTCTGACAGACAGAGCCAAAGAAGAACACGAGCGATTCATCCGTCGCCACAAGCGTGGACCAGACTGTGTCGACGGGTGCATTGATAAAGGTGCGGTTGATCACCGCCGGGGCGTAGTTAGTCATCTTGAGTCCTCTTGTGCGCGGCTTCCGCGACTTGCTTGATGAGGCTGGTGCGTTCTGCCCATTGGGCGGAATAGGCGTCAGTCCAGCGTTCGTGAATTTCCTGAATCGGCATCGCGTTCAGATACAGACGCCGTGTGCGCCCATCCTTTTTCGAAATGATCAGATCCGCTTTTTCCAGCACAGCCAGATGGTTCATGACCGCGATCCGACTGACGTCGAACTTGGCCGCAAGCTGGCCGACCGGAATGCCCGGTGTGTCGCGCACGTGATCCATGATTTGCCGCCGGGTGGCGTGGGCCAATGCATGAAACACAGCATCCATATTCGAATCGGTAATCATGTAATTACATTATTACATATTGAAGAGTTGTCAATCCCCGCGTGCTCGGTCACCAATGAACCAACAGAAACGGGAGGTTCACATGACAACAGGCTTCTTCTGGGACGAACGCACCTTCTGGCACGCCGGCGGGAATTATGCGTTTACGTTGCCGATTGGCGATCTGGTGCAGCCACTGGCGGCAGGAGGGTTGCCAGAGAGCCCGGAAACCAAACGGCGCATGAAGAACCTGATGGACGTGACCGGATTGACGCGCGATCTGGATGTGCGCAGCGCTGAGCTAGCAAGTTACGAGGACCTCGTGCGCATTCATCCCGAGACTTATCTAAAAGACTTCAAAGCGCTCTCCGATGCGAACGGAGGGGAGCTTGGCGCACGCACACCCTTTGCCAAAGGCGGTTACGAGATCGCCGCCCTGTCCGCAGGGCTGACCAAACAGGCGGTGGCCAGCGTGCTATCAGGCGACGTCTCAAATGCCTACGCCTTGTCGCGCCCGCCGGGTCATCACTGTTTGCCGGACTTCCCAAACGGGTTCTGCTTGCTCGCCAACATTGCCATCGCACTGGAGGCCGCGCGCGCCTCGGCTCCATTGCGCGCCGTGGTTCTGGATTGGGATGTGCATCACGGGAACGGAACCGAGGCAATTTACTATGACCGCGACGACACTCTGACGATTTCGCTGCATCAGGAGGGGAATTACCCATTGGATTCTGGTGACTTGGAGGACCGCGGCAAGGGCGCGGGCGAAGGGTTGAACCTCAACCTGCCCATGTATGCAGGCTCAGGTCATTCCACCTATATGCATGCAATGGACACCGTTGTTGCCCCGGCGATTGATGCGTTCAAACCCGATCTGATTGTAGTTGCCTGTGGATATGACGCTGCCGTTCCAGACCCATTGTCGACCATGCTTGCGACGGCGGACACATTCCGGCAGATGACCCAGAAGATACAGGCGCTTGCCGACAAGCATTGCGATGGAAAACTGGTTCTGGCGCACGAGGGTGGCTATTCAGAGGTCTACGTTCCCTTCTGTGGTCACGCCACGTTGGAGGCGCTCTCGGGCAGTTCTATCACCGCCGAAGACCCCTTCCCCGGCTTTGTGAATCGCCAACCCAGCGCGCGCTTCGATGCGTTTCTACACAGCGAAATCGACCGGATGGCCAAAGAGTTGTCTCTCTGACCCCTTGAATTCCAAGCCGAGCTATCGCACATGACACAGCAAATGTGAAAGACTTTAACATGCCTGATCCAAATCCCGCTGCCCTTGAGTTCCTGCTGACCCGGCGGTCTCGCCCCGCCAAATCGCTGACCGGACCCGCGCCAGATCGCGAGACCCTGATGACGATGTTGCAGGCTGCGGCCCGCACCCCGGATCATGGAAAGCTGGAACCTTGGCGGTTTATTGTTCTGGACAAAGGCGCGATGCCCCGGCTCGCTGATTTGGCCGAAGCACGGGGGAAAGCCCTTGGTCTGGACGAGGAAAAGACCCTTAAAGGGCGCAAGATGTTTGATCAGGGCCAGCTCTGTGTGGCGGTGATCGAGATACAGAAACCCTCCGAGAAGATCCCACCGATTGAGCAAACCTACTCCGCCGGGGCCGTCTGCCTCGCTCTGCTCAATGCGGCACTTGCATCGGGATGGGGTGCGAATTGGCTGTCGGGCTGGCCGTCTCATGATCCGGCATTTGCCCGTGATGCATTGGGACTGAGCGACAACGAACGCATCGCAGGTTTGATCTTCCTCGGCACCGAAACAGCCACGCCGCCAGAGCGTCCGCGCCCTGACCTCTCCCAGATCACCACATGGGTTGAGACGTGATACTAACAGCCTTCTTCCGCGCGCTGGGTCAGGTTAATGATCGGCGCTTCCGCAAGGTGCTTCTGCTTGGCATCGGATTGACGCTGATGCTTTTGATCGGCGCGACAAGTGGATTTGTTTGGCTGATCAATTGGTTGACCGGAGACGACATGCTGCTGCCCATCGTGGGCGAGGTCACATGGCTAAATGACCTGTTCGGCTGGGGAACCTTCCTGTTGATGATGGTTCTGTCCGTATTCCTTATGGTGCCTGTGGCCTCTGCCATAACCTCGATGTTCTTGGATGAGGTCGCTGCGGCAGTAGAAGACAAACACTATCCTCAGCTTCCCAAGGCCGAGCGCGTGCCTTTTACGGACAGCCTTCAGGATACGATCAATTTCCTCGGGGTGCTGATCGTTGCGAACCTGCTCGCGATCATCTTGTACGTGATGCTGCCCTTTGCGGCGGTTTTCATCTTTTGGGCGCTGAACGGGTTCTTGCTGGGGCGGGAATACTTCACGCTGGCTGCGATGCGCCGTGTCGGCCGCGATGGCGCGCGGCAGTTACGTAAAGAGCATCGCGGTACGATCTGGCTCGCAGGGATATTGATGGCTGTTCCGCTCTCGGTACCGCTGGTGAATCTGGTCATCCCAATCATTGGGGCGGCCACATTCACCAATTTGTTCCATTTGATCCTGGGAACTCGGACGCGCGTTTAATCACCCGGCGGGGTGTAGCGATCAAAGAAGTCCAGGTCGTCCACGGTGATCCACCCGGACAAGATGATCCCCGCAATAATGCACCACAGAACTGCGGACAGCCCCGTGGTGATCCACGCTTTTTTCTTCAGGTTATGAACCTCGGGTGATCCCGCATGGGTGCCGGGCACGACTTCGCCCCGGTCGCCTTGGGTTTCCAGTTTGATGGGGATGATGATCAACCACATCATGAACCAGATGACCGCAAACAGAACCAGACCCGAGGTGATACCCATGGCTTAGACCTGCTCCAGCTCGGTCAGAGTGCCGTTCATGTCTTTGGGATGCAAGAAGAGCACAGGCTTTCCGTGCGCGCCAATCTTGGGTTCTCCATCGCCAAGCACGCGTAGGCCTGCGTCTTTCAACTTGTCACGTGCGGCGAGGATGTCTTCGACCTCGTAACAGACATGGTGAATACCGCCCGACGGGTTCTTGTCGAGAAAGCCAGCAATGGGCGAGGCATCGCCCAAAGGATACAAAAGCTCGATCTTGGTGTTGGGCAGTTCAATGAACACGACGGTCACACCGTGATCCGGTTCGTCCTGTGGTGCTCCCACTTTGGCGCCAAGCGCGCTGCGATATTGCTCTGATGCGGCCTCAAGGTCCGGAACGGCAATGGCGACGTGATTCAAGCGACCAATCATGGCAACCCCCTTCAATTCAAGTTCCGCGCGGTTATGGCAGAGATAGCGCCGCGTGCAAGTCCGGCAAATCGCCTGTGTCTTGTTAACTGAGCATTAGCGAAGAGTTCGTAAGACTTGATTCACCAACACAGTGCCGGAGAAACCGACATGGACGAACTCGACCCTTTTGCGCTTCACTCACGTCTGCCCACGGCAGCGCGGCCTCTGCTCGGCCTGACGGTGCTGGTTGTGGAGGACAGCCGATTTGCGTCTGAGGCGCTGCGGCTGCTGTGCCTGCGATCCGGCGCGCGTATCCGGCGGGCGGATTGCCTGCGTTCGGCTAGTCGGCATTTGCAGGTCTATCACCCAGCGGTGGCGATCATCGACATCGGATTGCGTGACGGCAGCGGCGCAGAACTGATTGCGGAACTGAACGAGGCACAACCCCGCACCAATGTCATCATCGGCATGTCGGGGGATCCGGATGGACAGATCAAGGCGATGAAGGCGGGCGCAGATGCGTTTATGGCCAAGCCCGTGACGTCCCTATCCGCATTTCAGGAATTGATCCTTGCTCACTTGCCGCCGGAACGTCAGCCAAGTGGTCCGCGCTCCATCCCCGATGAAGTCATCACACCGGACCCAATCGCGTATCAGGATGATCTCGCCCATATGGCGGACATCATTAATGCGGCGGATGATGAAGCGACCATGGACTATGTGGCGCAGTTCCTCACCGGGGTTGCCAAAAGTGCCGAAGATGACGCGATGCTGAACGCGGTCGATGCTTTGGCCAAACAACGGGCCGCAGGCAAACCCACCGGGTCAGAAATGGCGCGTCTGGCCGGGCTGGTCCAGCAACGACTGCAGCACAAGATCGCTATGTGATTGCGGGGTCCGATCCCGGACGCACCAGACTGGTCAGATCGCTCAGCCGTTCCATCTGCTGACCATCTGGGCCAAAATTTTCAGGTCGCAACCATGCCTTGAACGCCTCTTTGAGCGCTGGCCACTCGGCATCGATGGCGGCGAACCACGCCGTATCCCGATTGCGTCCCTTCACGACGGTGGCTTGACGAAACACGCCTTCGTAACTGAACCCCAGCCGTTGCGCGGCCCTCCGTGACGGGATGTTCAGCGCATCACATTTCCACTCATAGCGGCGATACCCGGCTTCAAACGCCCATTTCATCATCAGGAACATCGCTTCGGTCGCGGCCGGAGTCTGCTGGAGAGCGGGGCTGAAATTGATGTGCCCGACCTCAATCGAACCGGCGTCCGGCTGCACGCGCAGATAACTGGCAACGCCTTCCCAGACGCCACTTTGCAAGTTCTGAACCGCGACAAAATACGGGTCTTGCTGGCCGCTCACGTCCCGCACCCAACGGTGATACTGTGCAGCCGACGAAAACGGGCCATAGGGCAAATAATCCCAAACCGCATCGTGCCCGACATAGGATCGGTAAAGCAACGCGGCATGACTTTCTGCATCCAGCGACACCACATTGGCGTAGCGCCCGGCCAAGGAAATACCGTCCGGTCGGGGGCGTGGCGACCAATCCGAAACCGGCGCGCCAAAGCGTTTTGTCTCGTTCACTGTCATAACAGCACCTAATCAGCTTTTATCGTAAGCGCCAAGCAACCTTGGCGGGTGGGAATGCCCCAATTTGAACATGAACCACCCTTACTGTTGACAGACGGGGGAAGCATACCTGCTTTCAGACAAACTCAAACTTAGGCTCTGCAAAATGAAATTGAATGCTGCTAAATTTCTGCGGGACGAAAACGGGGCAGTCACTGTTGACTGGGTCGTCCTGACAGCCGCTGTTGTTGCCTTAGGGGTGATGGCTGCTCTTGTAATGACAACCGCCACAACTGGCCTCAGCGATGACATCTGGGCGTATATGGATTCGTTGGATCTGTTCCCCTAAAGCAAGATATTCGGGTCGGATCCCATGTCGAGCTTTGGAAACACATCTGTTTCCAATCGGCTGGACTCTAGCCCGAAAAGACCGCGCATCATCCATGCCGCCACAGCCCGCACGTCGCGGGTCGGCATAAGATCGCGGTCTTTATAGAGATTGGCCGGTGTCAAACCCGGCCAATGCCCGTGCACGACCCCTCCCCGGATGGCCCCTCCTGCGAGAATTGCCAATCCACCTGTGCCGTGATCGGTTCCGCCCGTGCCATTTTCGCGCACGGTGCGGCCGAACTCTGTCATCGCCACCACAGCTGTTTTTTTCCAAACCGGGCCGGTTAGGTCCGACTTCAGCGTTGTCAGAACGTCCGACAACCGTGTCAACGCAGGAACAATAAACCGCGACTGGCGCTGATGCGTGTCCCATCCATTCAAAGAAAATGCGGCCACACGCGATTCCTTGCGTAACCGCTTCGCCGCAAAACGTGCAATCTGCACGTGACCCTTATCACCAGAGCGGTCGCGGCCATCTGCGCTAAGCATCTCTGCCTCTGATAGTGCCGCGTGCAGAACCGGGTCCTCTTCCATGACAAGCGACATCAGCTTTTGCGCCTGAGGACTAAGGCTGAGTTCAGCCTCCGGCGACCAATTCGCAACAGGCGCTGCCCCTTTCAGCAAATACATATCAGAGCGACCGATGGCGTAAGCCGTGTCTGCTTCTACACCCGGAACGGTCTGCAACATCCGGTTAAGCCAGCCATCACGCACCCCGTCCGCCAAGGTCACAGCCCCGGCTTCCAGTAAATCCTGCCCATCAAAATGGCTGCGTTTGTCGCGATAGGGCGTCGAAACCGCGTTGAAAAAGCCCAACTCCCCCGCCTGCCACATGGGCATCAACGGGGCGAGCGCAGGATGCAGCGCGTAAAAGCCATCAAGATCGAACGCCCCGGATTCCGGACCCCCAGCCAACTGAGTGCGCAAACCGGCAAAATCCGGATCGCCATAAGGCTGCACCACGTCCAGCCCATCAAAACCACCGCGCAAGATAATCACCACAAGCCGCGTGTCCCAAGGGGCGGAAGCTAGCGAAATCGGTGTGACCAAGGGGCTCGCGGCCAGCGAGCATCCAATCAAGCCGGAACGAAGCAGCGCACGTCGGGTCATCTGTGTCATGGCTGGCCTCTCATCGTTTCTGAAATGCCGGGCTGGACAGCACCAGCGCGATGGCTTCGGACTTACTTTCTGCGGCCCCGGCTGCGAAACGCACAACATCCGGTGCACGAGACCCCAAAGCCGTGTCCACAAAGGTGCGCGGGTCCGGCAATTCGCCCAATAACTCTTCAGGTGCGGCCATCGCCCAGCGGATGCGCGCGGACAGACCTTGCGGCGTGAACCACGTATCGTCTTCTTCGGCCCAGCCATCCGGGCCATTTGGCACCTGCCAGACCTGACCCATATCGGCCATCGGACGCATAAACGCGCGGCGCGTACCCTTTTCATCCAGCGCCTGAACACGCGTCGGATCAACCGCCAACGCGCGCAAGGCAGAGCCAACAAAATCCACGGGCCATTTCGCATTTTGCGACTCGAGCGCCCAAGCGGCGGGATGCTCAAGCAGGGCCGCATAGAGCGCCATCAAGTCTCCGTCCGTCCGAAGGAACGTGTCTTCCAGATGCGACACCAGATCAGGATCCGGAGTGTCAGAGGTGAAATGCACCGCCAGCTTCCAAGCGATATGCCGCGCCGTTGCAGGATGTGCGGCGAGGTCTTCCAAGGCGGTTCGGATCGCCGCAAAGCTGGGTTTTTCATCATAAGCGACACCCAGAACAGTCTCTGCCCCTGGCTCTGCGAAGTCCTTGCGGAACTTGAACCCTTTGTTGGCCTGAAACGACATACCCGTGAACAGCTCGGCCAATTCCCGCACGTCGGTCTGCGTGTAAGGGCCATCAACCCCAAGCGTGTGCAGTTCAAGCACCTCGCGGGCGAGATTTTCGTTCAGCCCCACCGCGCGGCCCCGCTTTTGTGCGCGGATCGAATTTGGCCCCATCGCGTTGTGCTGATCAAGGAAGTGCAGCATCACTGGATGGCGCACACATTCCACCAGCAGATCGGCAAAGCGGCCAGTCAGACGCGGGCGGATTGCATCTTCGATATAGGGCGAGGTCGCGCGTTTAACCAAACCGGCCTTGCCATAGGCCGTGAAGTGGTCCCCCCAGAAATAGATCAACCTCTCGCGGAACCCAGTCGGTGTATACGCGCGACGCAGCAGGGTTTGACCCAGCCATCGCGCCTTCCCTTGCCGGGCATCTTTCTTCAGCAGGTTGATCTCTTTGCGACGTTTGTCGCCCTCGGGCGTGCCGCGAATGCTGCGCCGGTCCTTCCACAGAACGCGGATCGCTTCCATGCGCTTGAGAAACACCTCGAACGGTTCAATTGGGAACTCCGCAACCATCGTGTCCGGGCCGGTCAGCCCGTTCAGCATCGCCTGCTCATCCTTCGGCGGCGCCACCACCGGGGACAAGCCGCAGCCGAAGCGTATTTCTGCCAGTTCGGGATCAAATCGCTCCAATGCGCACCTCCTGGCACCCGATATAACAAAAGCCCGGGCGATTTTCACCGTCCGGGCTTTGTGTATGGTTGATTTTCGCCGTTACTCTTGCGGAATGACGCGCAGGCCCAGTTCCATCAGCTGATCCGAGGTCGGATCGTTTGGCGCAGACATCATCAAGTCTTCGGCGCGCTGGTTCATCGGGAACAGGATCACTTCGCGGATGTTGCTTTCATCTGCCAGCAGCATCACGATCCGGTCGATCCCGGCGGCACATCCCCCGTGAGGCGGCGCGCCGTACTGGAACGCGTTGACCATGCCGCCAAAGCGCTTTTTGACCTCTTCCTTGGGA
>CAZDXI010000038.1:0-15272 GCA_964509095.1 uncultured Rhodobacterales bacterium | reverse complement strand
GCGCGCGCAGCTTCACGCTGCGGCGCTGGTTGATCAACGAAGGCTCGCTGAACTTGTCGGTCGGGCTTTCAACCAAGCATGCGTCACTTGCTTAAGCAAAGGTCGAAGCCATGAACATGATCGACCCCGACAGCGGCAAGGAAACCTCCGCAACGCGGGCAGCCTATTTGTCCATGCGTGACATGATCCTGACGGGGGCCTTGCCAGCGGGCGAGAAGATCAAGATCGAAGCCCTGCGCAAACTGCTCGACACCGGAGCATCGCCTGTACGCGAAGCGTTAAGCCTGTTGACCTCGGACATGCTCGTGGAACGGATCGACCAACGCGGCTTTCGCGCCGCTCCTGCAAGCCCCGAGAACTTCGCGGAAATCCTCAAGCTGCGTTGCGTGCTGGAAGATATGGCGCTGCGCCAATCCATCGCCAACGCCACGCCGGAATGGGAAGAACGCCTCGTCCTCGCGCATCACCACATGAACCGCGCGGTCAATACGGACGGGTTCGAACACGCGCACAAAGTGTTCCACATGACCTTGCTCAGCAACGCAGAGTCTCCGATGATGGAGCGGTATTGCAACCAGCTTTATGACCTTAACATCCGCTATCGAAACCTTGCCGCCAGTGGTGCGTCGTATCAAAACCGCGACATTTCTGCCGAGCACCAACAGATTTTCGACGCCGCCGTGAAACGCGACCCGGATGCCGCGTCCGCCGCGCTGCTCAGTCATTACCGCGTGACCGGTGACTATTTGGCGCAACGGCTGACGAAACTCTAAGGCAGCACCAATCTGACCGCGCAACATTCAAGGTAAAAATGTCTCAAGATGTTATCATCGTTGGTGCCGGGCCTGTTGGGCTCTTGCTTGCAATCCTGTTGGGGCGCGAGGGCAGACAGGTCACCGTGGTTGAAAGATGGCCCGATATTTATGACCGCCCCCGTGCAGTGACGATGGACGCCGAGGTCGCACGAATCCTTGCGACGCTTGGTATCGATTGCGACACCGATCCCGCGTTCGAGAACCACAAAGAACTTTATTACTGGAAGAACGCGGACCTCGAAGATCTGCAGATCGTTGATTGGGAAAGTCTGGCCCCCTGCGGCTGGCACGTAACCTATTGGTTCAACCAACCCGAATTGGAAGCACGCCTGATTGAGATGGCCCGCACCCTGCCCTCTGTCACGCTGTTGCGTGGCTGGACAGCGACAGAGCTATCTCAGGATCAAGACGGCGCGGAACTTGTTATCAATCATGCAACGACGTCCCAAACGCTGCGGGCAAAATTCATCGTTGGCGCAGACGGGGCCAACAGTTTCGTGCGTGACGCACTTGGCTTGGGTGTCATCGACGAAGGCTATTTCTTTGACTGGCTGATCCTCGATATGGTGCCTGAGGCCGGCTACCAAACTTCGCCCGCGCAATGGCAACTCTGCGATCCCAAGCGCCCGACTACGATTGTGCCCGGAGGCCCCGGCAGGCGGCGGTGGGAGTTCATGGTGTTGCCTTCCGAGGACAAGGACGAGATCGCGAAACCCGAAAGCGCGTGGCGACTGCTGGAACCTTGGGGCCTGACCCCAGACAACGCCGAACTGGAACGCAGCGCCGTCTATCGGTTCCAGGCGCGTTGGTCCGAAACATGGGTCAAGGGCCGCTGCATGATCGCCGGAGACGCCGCGCACCTGATGCCACCCTTCGCCGGTGAAGGCATGTGTGCCGGGCTGCGCGACGCTGTTGCCTTGGGCTGGCGGCTGAACACGATCTTGGAGGGAACGCTGGGTCAGGACATCCTTCAAAGCTATGAATCCGAGCGCATCTCTCACGCCAAACACTACATTCAGTTCAGCCGAGACCTTGGCGACATCATTTGCATCGTGGACACCGACAAAGCAGCAGAACGGGACGCGCGTATGATGGCCGACCTTGCCGCGCGCAACCATGAGCCGATCACGGGTGATCTGGTGAAACTGGGACCCGGCATCTGGTGTGAAGACACCGCAACCGCGGGCGAGCTTTCTCCGCAAGGCATGGTTCAATTCGACGGTCGTGAGGGGCGTTTTGACCAAGTCATGGGGCAAGGCTGGATGGTTCTGGCCGTGGACCGCCCCACAGATGGGCTCCTGAGCGCCCCCCATGACGCCGCCTTGAACAAACTTGGTGGACGTCTGATATCCGTGGGCCAGACAGGGTGCGACGTAGACTCGCTGGACGCGACTTACAGCGATTGGATGACCGCCGCGGGCGCACACTATGCAATCATCCGCCCTGACTTTTATGTGGCAGCCACGGCGCGAACTCCGGAACAGCTCGCTACTTGCGTGGATACGATACTGTCACGATTAGGGCTCATAAATTAAGCGCCTGCTTTGCGGAACATGCAACCAAACGCCCAGATTCACGCGCCGGAAGTTGTGCGCTGTATAGGGTCAATGCGTAAGCCAAACCGCTCGAATGACCCTGCTCGTCGGGAATCGTATCCAGCATGCTTCTTTGCATCAGTCTTTCCAAAACTTCTTGCTATCTAAGCGACTGGAGCGCTAGCAAATAGGCAACAGGGCCATCTTTGGCGCTCGCGCAACATCAACATTCAGAAAGTGATACACGCTATGGATATGCGACCAAATTCGGATGAAGCACGTGATATCGCTTATCATTTTCACTCCTACACCAACGCTCGGGCGCACGAAGAAATTGGCCCGCTGATCATTGACGGCGGTGAAGGAATCCATGTCACCGACACCAATGGCAACCGCTACATCGAAGGCATGTCCGGCCTTTGGAGCGTCGCTGTCGGCTTCAATGAACAGCGTCTCGTGGACGTCGCCAGCCAGCAGATGCAAAAGCTGCCCTACTACCACAATTTCTCGCACCGTTCGCACGGACCGGCGATTGATCTGGCCGAAAAGCTGATCGACATCGCGCCTGTTCCGATGAGCAAAGTGTTCTACACAAACTCCGGATCAGAGGCGAACGACACGATCGTCAAGATGGTCTGGTACCGATCTAACGCTCTGGGAAAGCCGGAGAAAAAGAAGATCATCTCGCGCCTGCGGGGGTATCATGGCGTCACAGTCGCGTCTGCCTCCATGACGGGACTGCCGTACAACCACAAGTCCTTTGATCTGCCCATCGAAGGGGTACTGCACACGACCTGCCCTCATTATTGGCGCGAAGGTCAGGACGGCGAAACAGAAGACGCTTTCGCCTCTCGCTGCGCGCAAGACCTTGACGATATGATCCAGGCCGAAGGCCCGGACACCGTGGCTGCGTTCATCGCAGAACCTGTGATGGGCGCTGGCGGCGTCGTGGTGCCCCCGGCCACCTATTGGGAGAAAATTCAGGCTGTTTTGGCAAAATACGACATCCTGTTGATCGCGGATGAGGTGATCTGCGGCTTCGGGCGCACGGGCAACATGTTTGGCTCGACCACCTTTGGTATCAAGCCCGACATCCTGACGATGTCCAAGCAAATCACGTCCAGTTACTTTCCGTTCTCTGCCTTTATGATCAACGACCGGGTGTACGAGCCAATCGCCGAGGAAAGCGGGCGCATTGGTGTGCTTGGTCATGGCTACACCGGGGGCGGACACCCCGTTGGGGCGGCTGTGGCTCTGGAAAACCTTAAGATCATCGAAGAAAGAGAGCTCGTCGCCAACGCCGCCGAACGCGGAGCCGAGCTTCAGGCCGGTCTATCAAACTTGACGGAACACCCACTGGTCGGTGAGGCACGCGGCATTGCCCTGATTGCAGCACTTGAATTAGTAGCACCTGAAGGCAAAGGAGAAGACTTCCCGCCCGGCAAACTGGGTGCTCAGATGAACGCTATCATGCTGCGCAATGGGTTGATCTCGCGCAACATGCTCGACGCCATGGCATTTTGTCCGCCCTTGATCGTGAGCTCTTCAGATGTCGCTGAAATCCTGAACATCACCCACCGAAGCCTGAAAGATCTGGCATCAGAATTGGGCATGGCAAGCTAAAGCGCGAACAATTCCGAAAGGCCTTGTTTAGGAACACATTTTGGTGGGCGAGTGTCTTAGGTCTCGAACTGCATGATGGAGTATTCGCATCTCTGCCATTGCGCAGCTCGTTCAAAACGACCGGCTGTCACGGCCAATCAACGTCGAATGCTGCCAATGTGATTGTGGCGGAGTAAAGATCATCCTCATAAGTTGTCTAACTAGCCAACTATGTTTGACCCAAAATCAATAAAGTGCGCGGCGCTGCAATGGCTGGTTCGAGGTAAATAGCTGATTGCGCGGGCGCGCTGTTTTTTGATCAGTTCTGCAGGCAGATAAACTCTGCTGGCGCTTGTCGCCACCTCAATCCTACGAGCGGTCCGCGCGGCAGATCGTGCTGTCGAGCACTCTGAGTTTAATGGCCACTGTATTTAGTAATGGTCCAACAGATGCGTCGCGAGGTGTTGGTCCACGCACAGATGGGTCACGAGACCTCCGTATATCGCCGCCAGCGTTGCATTTGCACGGTCAACCCCGCAGACCACCAGCAGTTTCTTTTGCGGTTTGCGCAAGTCTTCGAGGCTTGCCGCGATGATCCGGTCGACGGGGGACGCCATCACCGCTTCGCCTTGATTGTCGATGAAGCGGCAGCAGATGATACCCTTTGCGCCTAATTCTCTTGCTGAGGTCAATTCTTCGGACGTCGCCATGCCGGCGACTTGAAAATGGGTGTCCTCTGCAACATGCCCGATGGAGGCGATAGTGAAGTCCAGATCAGAGAGCCTGTCGAGTTGTTTGCGAATGGTGGGTTCGTTGCGAAAGATCTCGGCCATTTCAGAGGTGGCCACAATACCCGGTGCGTGCAGAGTGTAGCAGGTCGCGCCAAGTTTGCCGGCAATCTGGATCGTGCAGCTTTCTGAAGCGGGCACCCGTTCGGAGTTCATCGAACCGATCAGTTGGCATATTTCCACGTCGGCTTTGGACGCACGCTGCATCTCGTCGGACACAGCCATGATCGTTTCGCCCCATGCGATACCGACGCGGTCGCCCGGTTCGATGATGTCCAGAACCGCAGCTGCTCCAACACGGCCGACATGCGCCAGAAGGCTGGCGCGGTTCTTTGGCTTTTGCTGTGAATCAACGGTCGCGATGTAGACGTCTTTCAGACCGAACTTGTCTCGCAACGCGCGCGAAAGTGATGACGAAGACAGGTGTTTTCCATCCACCCGAATTTCAACGATTCCACGCTCGCGACTTTCGCGCAGCATATTCACAACCGTCGCCCGCGACACCTGAATACGCTTGGCGATCTCGCTTTGGGTCATGCCTTCGCCGTAATACAGCAACGCCACATTGGCGAGCATGGCGTCTTTATCGGCGCGGTTGCGGTTGGTTTGGATAACTTGGGCCATGGGTCAATCTTTGACCTGTTTTTGCCCTGCCTGACCATAGTTTTTTGTGAACCAGTTGTAGCAGCGATCGATCTCTTCTTGGGGGAGTTCATCAACCGGCCCGTGCAGCATGGCCAGATGCGTCGTCATTGCGGCTTCTTCCAGATACATCGCAAAAGACGTGGCTTGCGTGGCGGATTTGCCCATGGTGAAGACGCCATGCGCCTTGACCAAGACGGCCCAACCTCCATCGGCGGCCTCAATGATTGCTTCGCCGGTGTCCACTTCGCCCGGAGTTGCATACCGGGAACAGGGCACGTCGCGACCCAGCATGTGCGTGATTGGCGTCATGACGGCTGGAATACGCGCGCCGCGGGCCGCAAAGCTGCTTGCATAGGGCGAATGGGTGTGGGTGATCCCGAAGACGTCCGGACGGTGCTTGTAGATGTATAAGTGAATGCCAGTATCTACGGAGGGTTTCATCTGCCCTTCGATCACGTTGCCATCAAGATCAACGACAATCATCGTGTCGGGTGTGAGTTTGCTGAACTTCACGCCGGAGGGCTTGATGACGATCAGCCCGGTTTCAGGATCCCGTCCCGAAACGTTCCCTCCAGAGCCAACAACCAAGCCATTTGCAGGAAGCTCGTGGTTTTGTTCGCAGACTTCCGATTTGAGCGCCTCAAGCATCATAGTCCCTCCGGTTTGCCATGCGGATAGACCACGATCTTGAGGGATTTTTCCGCCTCCACCAGCATTTTGAAAGCCGCGGCGCTGTCTTGGATATCAAAGTGGTGAGTCACGGATCGCGCAGCGTCGATCCGGCCCGCGTCCAGCAGGCGGAAGTAGCTGTAGGTGTCGGTGTGATCAGAGGAATATTTGGAGGTGATCGTGATCTCGTCGAAATAAGCCTTGTTGCCATCGCGCACCCAGTCTTCACCGGGCGCAAGCGGAGCGCCAAGGTGCAGGGTGCCGCCGACCTCGACAAGTGCTTCGGCCTGCGCCCAGGCTGAGGCGAACGGCGCGATGACGATGACCGTATCGGCGAGGCGGCCATTGTTGAGGGCGCGTACGGCCTCAATCGGGTCTTCGCTTTTGGGGTTAATCGTGTGCGTGGCACCGAACCCGCGGGCCTGTTCCAATCGCCAGTCGGAGAAATCGAGTGCCACGACTTTGCCCGCCCCAAAGAGCGGGGCCATGTGCACAAAACCTTGCCCCATGAAGCCCGCGCCGACGACAGCGACCGTATCGCCGGGTTGGATGTTGCAATGCTTCAGGCCACCAACGACGCAGGACCATGGCTCAATCGTGATCGCCTCTGCGTTGGTCATGCTGTCGGGGATGCGGTGGACGTCCATCGCCAGATGCTGGCCTGTCACACGGTAGTATTCACAGACTCCGCCGGGATCGAGCTTCATCTGGCTGTAGTACGGATCGCGGGTGAATCTACCGCGCAGCGACAGATGAGAATTGACCCGTCCCACGTGGTGATTGACGAACAGCCGTTCGCCAACTTTGTAGTCCGTGACATTCGCGCCGACCTCAACCACTTCGCCGACGGGCTCGTGGCCAAGGACTTTGGGTTGCGCCTTTTTGTACCACGCCATTGTCTCACCACCGCATAGCCCGCAGGCCAGCGTTTTGAGAAGCATGTCATCGGGGCCAATCTCAGGCACAGGGCGTTGTTCGATGCGGATGTCATCGAGGGCGTGATAGACGGCGGCGGTCATCATGTTGCTCATGCAGGGGTCCTCATCGCAGCCCAGATGGGTTGGCTGGCCTCGATTGCTGTTAGGTAGATCGGGAATTGGGCGGAATAGACGGCGTAGGCCGCTACGTCTGGCTGGTAGGTTTCAAAGTCTTCGTCGCGCGCCCCGTTTAGCGGGTCGGACAGCCCAGCGGCGGCACCGCCCAGCAGTGCGGCACCCCACAACCCGTGATCCTCGGACGCGTTGGCAATGATGGTGACGCCCAAAATATCTGCCACGATCTGGCACCACAGCGCGTTGCGCGCTCCGCCACCGGTGAGCACCACGCGTTCGGGTGCGGGCGCGCCGCTGGCATCAAGGCAATGGCGCAGGCTGTAACCCGTCCCCTCCATCACGGCGCGGGCAAGATCAGCTTTGGTTGTGTTGATCCTCATGCCGTGGAAGGACCCAGCGGCGTCGGGGGCCACGAAGGGCGCGCGCTCCCCGGTGAGGAATGGCAGGAAGAGGACGCCGTTGGCGCCGGGAGGCACGTCTTTTGCAGCCTCATTGATCTTCGATGCGATCTCGGCTGCGTCGGCCCCGCCAAAGCTGTTGGGGTGCAGGGCTGCGAACCAATCAAAGGCGGAGGCCCCTGTTTGCGGGGCCAAAACCCGTATCCAATCCTTGGTCAGCGGGTGGTGCACGGTTGCCGCTAAAGGCGGCGTGTCGAAGGGTTCCGGGGGGGCGACGTAGGCAAGAACGGCAGTCGTACCAAGGATCAGACACATGTCACCGGTTGCGTTCAGTCCAACGCCTGCCATCATAGACGCAAGATCAAGCGTACCCCGCGCAACGGGGACAGGCGGCAGGCCGACAACGGCGACTAAGCTGCCGGCCTTGGCGTTGGCGAGTGCTGGCGTGGCCAGTTTGTCGGACATATCTGGCAGGCCCAACGCAGAGAACACGGCGGGGGCGTATTGCAGCGTTTCCAAATCTAAGAAGGGAATCGTCGCGTCGCTAAAATCTGTGCCGATTTGGCCGGTCAGTTTGTAAACGATCCAGTCTTTGGCAAAGAGGATGTAGGCCGCCTTGGCGAACGTGTCGGGTTCGTTGTCATGGACCCAGCGCAGCGCAGACCCGGCTGTGCCCGGCCAATTTGCAGTTCTGCAATAGCGGCTTACCGCGTCGCTGGTGCCGTCTGCCGCCCAGTCGCTGACATAGGCGCTGGCTCGCGCGTCGTTCCACAGGATCGCATTGCGTAGGGGTTGTTTGGCGTCGTCGAGCATCCAGAGCCCATCACCTTGTCCGCACACGCCGATGCCTGCGACCTGTGATGGGTCAATCTGACCTACGACCTCGCGCAGGCATTCAGCGACTGCTGTCCAGATATCGTGCATGGCGATTTCCGAGAATCCGCTTTGGTCACGCAAAACGGCGACGGACCTGCGAGCCCCTGCAACCTGTTCGCCGGATACTTTGAAAGCAGCGGCTTTGACGGCAGTTGTCCCCGTATCAACGCCAATCAACAGCTGTTCCGACACCAATATCCTCCCCTTCAAGCCATTTGACACATGGCATACAAATTGTCATATGTTAACCTTAATATCGCGTCGGACCTGGAACGGTTCAAGCACTTACAGCGCAATTCGGGTCTTTGTCCTTAGAGACCCACTAGGGAGGAAAACATGAAAAAATCAACGAAATTGCTCGCCGCATTGGCGATGTCTGTTTCCGCCGCAAGCATCGCCGCCGCTGGCGGGCATGCTTCGCTTGAAGGAAAAACAATTGGTGTGGCGGTTGTTGGCACTCAGCACTTCTGGGACCGTGAAGCGTTCAATGGCGCCGTAAGCACAGTGGAAGAGTTGGGCGGCACAGTGGTGCCGGTTGACGGTGGCCGTGACAACCAAGTTCACGCCGACAACCACGACATTCTTTTGAATCAGGGCGTTGACGCGGTTATCTCAATCTTGGGTGATGGCGCGGTCGAGCCAAAGTTCGAAGCGCTGAAGAACGCGGGCATTCCGGTCTTCACGGTTGATCACCAGTCCCCGCATGCTGTGAACAACACCACGTCCGACAACTACTACATGGGCACGACCATTGGCCGGTACATGGCTGATGCCATTGGCGGCGAAGGCAAAGTGGCCGTTTTCAACGCGTTCGAAGGTGCGCTGCGCATCTGTGGTATTCGCGCCGGTCTGTGGAAGTACGTGCTGGAAGATTATCCGGGCATCGAAATTATTCAGCCTGAACTGGCCGAAGAGTTTGCAAACGCGCCGGAAGACGCACGCAAGAAGACCCTCGATCTGCTGAGCCAGTATCCAGAAGGCACATTGGACGCGATCCATGTTGGGTGCTGGGACCAACCAGCCATTGGCGTCGTACAGGCACTGGAAGAAGCCGGTCGTACGGACGTTCTGGTGACGGCCCTCGATGGCGGACCAGACACGCTGGAGATCATGGCAGAAGATGGATCACCTTTCGTGGCCAATGTCGCACAGCAACCGAACCTGATCGGCTCAACCGCTGCACAGAACGTCGCCGCTCACTTTGCAGGCGAAACGCTGCTGCCGCAGACCTTTGTGGACGTGTTCCCTGTGAACGGGCAGGCCGAAGCAAAAGCCGCCTATGAGGCGCTTGGTTACGGCACGTTGGACTAAGTTACCTCCCTGAAGAGGCCCGCATTGACTTAGCGGGCCTCTTCGCACGATCTTTCCAGCATTCCAGAAGAAAGACCTGCCGTGGCGGATGCGCTTTTACACATGTCCGACATCACCAAGTCGTTCCCCGGTGTGCTGGCCTTGGACAAGGTTGATCTGACGGTTCTGCCCGGCGAAATCCACGGCCTCGTGGGTGAGAACGGCGCAGGAAAATCCACGATCATCAAGGTGCTCGCAGGCGTCTACAAGGCCGATGGCGGTACTGTGTCTGTGAATGGCGCCCAGATCGCCGATGTCACACCGCGCAGCGTTCATGCAGCTGGGGTCCGGTTTATTCACCAGGAGCTGCATCTTGTGCAGCATTTCACGGTCACTGAATCTGTGTTCATGGGGCAGGAATTGTCCAATCTGGCGGGCCTCTCGCGCCGCGAAATGAGAACCCGTGCCGAGGCGTTTTTCCGCGACGCCTTGGGGACAGAGTTGTCGGGCAATACCCTGATCCGCGACCTTGGCATTGCTGAGCGCAAATTGGTTCAGATTGCCCGGGCGTTGATTGATGGCGCGGCCAAGCTGGTCGTGTTTGATGAACCGACCGCCCCCCTGTCGAGTGGTGAAACCGAGAAGCTGTTTGCCGCGATTACCAAGCTGAAAGAACGCGGGATCGCGATGATTTACGTCTCGCACTATTTGGCCGAAATTACCGATATTTGCGACCGCGTGACGGTGTTGCGCAATGGGCAGAACGTGTGTGTCTTTGAGGAAGTCCTGCCCGACAGTGCTGATGCGATGATCACCGCAATGGTAGGTCGGGAGTTGGAGGCGCTGTTTCCTGACAAAAAACATGCTGCGGGCGTTGATCTGCTGGACGTCGTGGGCCTGTCCCATGAGGGCTTCAGCGGTGTAGATTTCCGCGTCAACGCGGGCGAGATTGTTGGCATTGCAGGCCTGATCGGATCTGGTCGCGAAGAGTTGGTTGACACGTTGTATGGGCTGAAAACGCCCACGGAGGGCAGTGTCACGTTTGATGGCCAAGTCCGCGCGTTCAAGGCACCGAAGGATGCTGTTGCCGCTGGTATGGTCTTGGTCCCGCGGGACCGCCGCCATGACGGGCTGGTTTTGGACATGACCGTCAGCGACAATGTGAACCTTGCATCGCTGGACGATATCTCGACCGCTTTGATCGAGCGCCGCCAGGCAGGGATGCAAAAGGCGCAAGACGTGACCAAGCAGTTGGATATTCGCCCGCCGAACCCTGCCGCTGTGGCCCGGAACCTAAGCGGGGGCAACCAGCAGAAAGTTGTGCTGGGCCGTTGGCTGACCCGTGGCGCGAAGCTGTTTATTTTGGATGAGCCGACGGTCGGTGTCGATGTCGGCGCCAAGGTTGAGATTTACGCACTGGTTGAAAAACTAGCCGCAGATGGAGCGGGGGTGATCGTGTCATCCTCGGATCCCGGTGAGCTGGTGGGACTATGTGACCGCATCCTTGTGATGTTGCGCGGGCAGATCGTAGCGGAGGTTCAAACCGACGACTTGGGCGTTGATCATCTGGTCGCCCTGACAACCGGGGGGCAGGCTGCATGACGATGACGAGCGGGCCTCTGCGACGCGTGTTGGACGCGTTGCCGATATCGGTTTTTATCCTGTTGTTTGTGTATCTGAGCATCAATTCCAGCACGTTCCTGAGCCTGCCGACGTTTGAATTAATCCTGAAACAGGCGGTACCAACTGTATTGGTGAGCCTTGGCCTTGCAACGGTAATCATCGCGGGAGGCGACGATGTGGTCTCGGGCGGCATTGACCTGTCGATCCCGGCGACCGCGATCATCTGTGCTGCGATTGTGGCCGATCAGCTGACCAATCAAGAGGCGTCGTTGGTCTGGGGCCTTGCCCTCGCGTTTGGGGCGGCGGCGGTTGTCGGGGTAGTGAATGCGGGGCTCGTCGTCTGGGTCCGCATGACACCGTTGTTGGCGACGTTGGCCACGTCGGTGGCGGTTGTGGGTGTCACGAAAGTCATCACCGAAAGCCGCCGGATCGGCGTGACTGACCCGACGATTGTGTTCATCCGGGACGGCACCATTGCCGGGGTATCAGCAGGCGTCGTGTTGACGGTAATCGTCGCGTTAGGCTTCTGGCATTTGGTGCACCGCACGAAGTGGGGCATGAACCTGCAAGCCACTGGCGGTAGCCGGGACGCGGCAGAAATCAGCGGGATCGCCACAAACCGCTTTGTGGTGCAATCGTTTTTGCTCGCGGCCTTCGCGGGCTGGATCGCGTGTTCGTTTGTGCTTGCGCGCGGGTCCGGATCTTCGCCCGGGTCAGAGGAAAACCTGCTGCTCGAAATGGTGCTGGCGACGTTTCTTGGGGCTGCTTTCTCACCCCGGCGCGTGGTGACGGTCTGGGGGGCGGCGCTGGGGGCTGTGCTGGTGTCGGCGCTGTCTGTTGGCTTCATTTCGATCGGAGTAAACGTCTTTTGGACGGGGTGCATCAAAGGCGCGCTCATCCTGCTTGTCGTGGCCTCTGCCGCAGCGGGGCGCGAGCAATGACCAACATCCTTGCACGCTACGGCTTCCTGCTGATCATCGCGGCATTCTTCATCTTCTTTTCGCTGTATAATCCGGCGTTCCTGACCTTGGGCAACCAATTGAACATGGTGGAAGGTTCCGCTGTGCTGCTGATCCTCGCGCTTGGCATGACCTTGATTGTGGCTATGGGCGGGATCGACCTGTCGGTGGGCATAGCGTTCGACATGGGCGCGGCCTTTGCGGTGGTGGCGCTGAAGGAATACGACGCAAGCTGGCAGGTGGCCTGTCTGGTGGGCGTACTGGGCGGTGTCTGTGTCGGTATCTTGAACGCCATCCTGATCGTAGGCTTGAAGGTCAGCCCCTTCATGGCGACGCTTGGCACGTTCTTTATCGGATCGTCCGTGCAGCGGATTTTCACCAATGGGGGTGGGCCGATTTCGCACAGGCGCATGCCGCAGGAGTACCGCGATCTGGCGGTCGGCGATGTCTTTGGCATCCCGACAGAGATCGTCATCGCGGCTGTTGTGCTGATCCTGTATTTCATCTTCCTCGAACGCTCGATCCTTGGGAAACGGGTGCATGCAATCGGGCTTCAAAGGTCCGCCGCGAACGTCGCAGGGATTCCGGTGCGTAGATACATGTTTGTGGCTTTCGTCATCGCCTCAGCCACATGTGCAATTGGCGGATTGATCGGATCGGCCAACATCAGGATGTTTACGCCGCTGGCCGGGTTCTCTTACCTGCTGGATGCCATTGCTGCGGTCTTCATTGGCGCGTCGATCCATCCAAAAGGTCGTCCGAACGTGATCGGGACTCTTATTGGTGTGTTGTTCCTTGGGATGATTGGCAATGGGCTGAACCTGATGGGCTTAAATTTCAACCTCAAGGATGCGTTGTCGGGCTTGATCCTGGTGGGGGCTTTGGCTCTTGCCGTCGGACAGAAACGCCTGCGCTAGCGCGCCACAAAGCGCGGCAGGTCATGTACAGTGACGTCGGGCAGCGGCCCGTCCCATTTTCGGATCCGCACAAGGGTCGTATGCGCAATGTTGCCCTGGCTGAGACCCGTGCTGCCCTTGTCGATGGTCAGCATGTTCGGGTTGCCGTGGATGCACGTGGGTTTGCCCTTGATCATGCGCAAGTCAAGCCAAGCACCAGTTGGCAAAGCTATGCAATCAGGGCGCATTGCATCCGACAATGCGACGCCGGCGAGGCAAGCGCCGCGTTGGTTTTCGATAAGGACGATGTCACCTGTTTTGATGCCGCGAAACGCAGCGGTATCGGGATGCAGAGCGCAGGTCTCCCGACCATTGGTTTTTGACGCGAGCGACGTAGGTCCGCTGTCATTTTGCGCGTGAAGCCGCGTGTCAGGTTGGCCGGAGATAAGGTGGAGTTGGTCCGGGGTGGCATTGCCGAGCCATTCGACTGGTTCCTGCCAGATCGGCGATGACGGGCAATCAGGCAATGCCATGTCTGCGATGGCTTGGCTGGCGATCTCGATCTTGCCGCTGGCGGTTTGAAGTGGGGCCGCCCTCGGGTCTTGGACGAAATCCGCCAATTGCACGCGTTCTTCTGGCGTATCTGGGATGTCGAAGATTCCGGCGGCTTTGAAATCCTCAAAGGGCGGCAAGGAGAACCCATTGGCTTCGGCAACGGGCGCACAAGCATCCCAAAGTGCGGCTTGCCAGTCTTCGGACGTCCGTCCTTCGGTAAACGCCGCTTTTGTACCCATACGGGACGCGAGATCGGCAAAGATATCATAGTCATCGCGCGCCTCCGCCACTGGCGGGATCGCAGCAGACATATAGAGCATCGCGGTGTCGCGGCGGTTGATCATCATGTCGTTGCGTTCCAGCGCGGATGTCGTGGGCAGCACGATATCCGCTCGCCGTGCCGTCGCCGTCCAGCTGTGATCCAGCACGACAACTGTTTCGGGCCTTTGCCAAAGCCTATCCAGCCGCGCGAGGTCTTGGTGGTGGTGAAACGGATTGCCGCCAGTCCACCAGACCATCTTGGCGTCTGGATAGGTGCGATGTTCCCCGTCATAGGTGTAAGCCCCGCCGGGGTTTTCCAGCATGTCGGCAAAACGCGCGACGGGAATGAAGTCGTCCACAGGGTTCTGGCCTTGCGGGACAGAGGGCCAGTTGATTAGCCGATGCGGACGGCCCACCGGCTCGGTCGAGCCATAGCCGAAAGCGAACCCGGTGCCCGGCTGTCCAATCTGACCCAAAACGCAGGCCAGCGACAAGGCGGCCCAGAGCGTGACCTCCCCATGATCAGCCCGTTGCAGCGACCACGCCAGATTGATCATCGTTTTGGAGGCCCCCATGCGGCGGGCAAGATCGCGGATTGTCTCGACCGGAATATCGCAGACCTCTGCCGCCCATTGCGCTGATTTCGGCGTGCCGTCTGCTCCCATGACATAGCCCTCAAATTCCTGTCCGCCGTTTGTGCAACGCGCCAGGAAATCCCGGTCAGCCCAGCCGTTGCTGAACAGCTCATGCGCAAGTGCCAAGATCAACGCGCAATCTGTACCGGGTCGTGGGGCGATCCATTGTGCGTGAACATGAGCCGAAGTGTCTGAGCGCAAGGGGGAGATGTTGACGATCTGGCAGCCATTGGCATGTGTTTGGTCCAGCCAATCTTGCGTTTGATGCATTGTCGTGCCCGAGGACGTGACCTGCGCGGGACGTTTTGAGATGCCGCCAAAAGCCAGCAACAACTCGCAATGATTGGCCACCAACGACCAGCTTGTCATCTGGTCTTGGAATGCTCGGTTCGTTTGACCCACGATGTATGGAAAGATTACCTCCGCTCCTGCGTGGGAATAGGTGTTGGATGAGCTCACAAAGCCACCAACCGTGTTGAGGAACCGGCGCATCTGGGATTGGGCGTGATGGAACCGGCCCGCGGCGGCCCAGCCGTAGGAACCTGCGAAGATGGATGTGTTGCCGTAGGTGTTGATCACGCGGGTGAGGTCCCCGCTGAGAATATCAAGCGCTTCGTCCCACGGCAGTTCCACGAAGGCGGCGTCGCCATGGCGCAGGTGATCGCGTCCGTCC
>CAZDXI010000037.1:13501-15282 GCA_964509095.1 uncultured Rhodobacterales bacterium | reverse complement strand
GTGTGTCGCTGTGTGGCTGTCGCCGCAGACCACGGTCATGCCGGGCAGGGTCCAGCCTTGCTCCGGGCCGACAATATGCACGATACCTTGGCGCACATCTGACACTGGATAGTAGTGGATCCCGAAGTCTTTGGCGTTCTTGTCGAGTGCAGCCACCTGAATGGCGCTGTCTTCGGTCATGTTGGCAGGGTCTTCGCGTCCCGGAGTGGTCGGAACATTGTGATCCGGCACCGCAATCGTCTTGTCCGGAGCGTGGACTTTGCGCCCAGCCATGCGCAACCCTTCAAAGGCCTGCGGGCTGGTTACTTCGTGCACCAGATGCCGGTCAATATACAGCAGGCAAGTGCCGTCCTCGGCTTCGTGCGCGACATGCGCATCCCAGATTTTATCATAGAGCGTTTTGGGGGACATCGGGTCCTCTCCCTTGGTTGTCTGATTGAAAAGCGTCACATGCGTTTGGGTGCGCAGTCGTTACGCACCACACGACATCATAGTCGCGCCAGAACCGACTGGCTGGCGCCGTAAAACCGCTCGCGTAGGCGGATGCGGTCTTTGATGTCGAAGAAAATGATCATGCTTTGGCCATACCGGGATTCCGCCAGCCAATCAAGCAGCCCTGCGCCTTGCCGGGTTGCCTTCAAGCATGCCACAGTGAACGCGATAACGTGGGAGCAGGAATGGCCAACCACCAAGAGCAGGCAGCAACCGACAGTGCAGCAGAGGCTGAAGCCAATGCGCCGCAACCAGAGGTCCAAGCAGACACGAGCGCTCCAAACGAAGACTTGACAGAAGCCGCAGCTGAAATTCTGGATGTCGGCCAATCGCTTTTGGTTCAGGCCGAGGCGTTTCTGACCTCACTCTGGCGGCCATGGAACGCCTATCAGGTGGGGATTGCGCTGGGGCTGCTGCTTCTGGCGCAAGTTTTGCGGCTTTGGCTGGGTCCGCGTATTCGGGCATGGATGGCCTCGCGGGAAGGCTGGCCCACTTGGCGGATGCGTGTGCTTGTGGTGATCCATCAACGCCTGCGCCCGATTTTCTTTGTGATCCTGATGTGGCTGGCCGTGTTCCTGATGCGGGAAATCACGTGGCCGTCGCGATCCTATCTGCTCAGCGTAATTGCGACGCTGGCCACGGCATGGCTGCTGGTGATGTTCGTGACGCGACTAATCCGCTCCACCTTCTTGCGCAATCTCGTGCGGTATGGCGCTTGGACTTATGTGACGCTGCAAATTCTGGGTGTGTTGGATGAGGCGGTGTCGATCCTTGATGCCGCGGCGGTTCAACTAGGAAATTTCCGTCTGTCACTGCTGATGATAATCCAAGGCATTGTGATCCTTGGCGCCTTGCTGGCGCTGGCGCGCTTTGTCACCAAGACCACATCGACACGAGTTCAAGCGAACGAAGACATCAGCCCGTCCATGCGGGTGCTGATCGTCAAGGTCATCCAGATCGTATTTTACGCGCTGGCCTTCTTTATTGGTGTGCGCGCAATGGGCATCGACCTCACGGGACTTGCTGTGTTGTCTGGTGCTATTGGTGTCGGCCTTGGCTTCGGGCTGCAGAAGGTGGTGTCGAACCTCGTCTCGGGTGTGATCATCCTGCTTGATAAATCCATCAAGCCGGGGGACGTAATCTCACTGGGGGAAACGTTCGGTTGGATCCAAACTTTGGGCGCGCGCTATGCCTCTGTGGTTACACGAGATGGCAAAGAGTACCTGATTCCGAACGAAGACCTGATTACGGGCCAAGTGGTCAACTGGTCTCATTCCAATGATTTTGTG
>CAZDXI010000037.1:0-13491 GCA_964509095.1 uncultured Rhodobacterales bacterium | reverse complement strand
TCTTTTCGGCACGGCTTATTCCGATGATCCACACATCGTCCGGGCTTTGGCCATTGAGGCCGCTAAGTCGGTGGATCGGGTGCTGGGCTTCAAGCCACCCGTCTGCCACATCGTTGGATTTGGCGACAGTTCGGTGGATTATATCCTTCGCTTTTGGATTCGTGACCCGACCGGTGGGCTGACCAACATCCGCGGCAACGTTTATCTGGCGCTATGGGATGCGTTCAAGGAACACGGTATTTCCATCCCCTTCCCTCAGCGGGAGGTGCGTGTACTCTCAGACGACGCTGCACCACCGATTGCTTTGGATTGAAGGCTTCTCCGATGTCAGGGCCTGCGCGGCCCTTCGCGCAAATGTATCGTGTGCGGCGCAGCCGCGCTTTCAGGTTACATCTGCTTCAAGTTAGTCAGATGTTTCGCTCAGCGCGGTTGGTGCGTCGCGGTGGTTGATCGCTTCGGAAATGGCCTTTCGGCTGCCTTTCAACGTCAAGTCCACGCTGTTTTCACCGGCCACAACGCGCCAGCGCAATGCGCCCATAAACAGTTCCAGGTCAGCAGGTGCTATGCGAAAACTGTAAGTGTAAGACTGGCTTCCGGGCACTTCCATCGCCAGTAACTGGTCTTGTGTGACCTTTCGCGACAGCACATTGCCCGACGGCATCACCAGATCGGACACCAACACCTCTGCTGGTGCATTACCCGGCACGTTCACCGACACAAGTGCGCCCTGATCCGCTGTGCCAAGCAGCAACAAAGCAAACCGACCATTCGATTGCAGCACGCCTGCGCTATGCAGTGTTCGGCGTTCTTCGGTAAAAAATGGAGTGTTTTCGATGACGTAGTGCCAGATGTCGCGCCGCCAGTCTGGCGCGCGTTCCACGGTCTCTTCGGTAACTGGGGCACTTCTTGTCGTTTGAATCTGTGCATCCGGCACGGATTGCGCCGATACAGTCCCGATCCCAAGGGATACTAACCCAAACAGCCACGGCCAACGCTGCGACATCAATAACTCCAACAATACCGGCCCGCACGCTAGCTCAGAGCCATACCTGCTGGCAATCCGCTAGTTTTGGGACCGCAACATGCCGCCCATTGGGCTATTCTGTGCCATTTGCCGTGGTTTCATTGAAAAGCCATGCGGAGTTTGTTATCTTTAAGACATCCTGCACCGGGTAGGCGGTGCGTATTTTACAGGAGGACAGTAACCTGTCTTTGCAACCTGAAGCGGCTCTTGCCGCGGATGATCGGGCCACCACGGGCGAGCGTGCCGCATCGGGTGCCCAGAACGGCCGTAAATCCGAAGTGACCAGTGAAGCGCTTCTGGCAGCCATCCTTTCTTCCATTTCCGACGACAAAGCCGAAGACATCGTAGAGATCGATCTGCGGGGTAAGACCGCAATCGGAGACTACATGGTCATCTGTTCTGGTCGTTCGACACGTCAGGTTACGGCCATCGCCGAGAAGCTGGCAGAACGTCTGAAGTGCTGATCGATACCGGAGACGTCATCGTACACGTCTTCCGGCCCGAGGTGCGCGAATTCTATCAACTGGAAAAGATGTGGCTGCCTGGCAGCGTGGACGCAACCTGATCGTCGTCTGATGCGCATCCATCTTGTTGTTGTGGGCCGCCTGCGGGCGGGCCCCGAAGCGGATCTAATAGCAGACTATTCCAACCGCTTTGACAAAACCGGACGCGCGCTGGGGCTTGGTCCCATGACGATCACGGAAGTCGAGGACAAGAAGGGCGGCGGCATGGCGGCAGAGGCTGCTTTGATTCGTAAGGCGCTGCCGTCTGGTGCATTGGTCTGTGTGCTCGACGAGCGCGGCGAGAACGAAAGCTCGCCGGACATGGCGGTCCGTCTCGCCAGTTGGCGGGATCAGGGGCGCCGGGACGCGGCTTTCGTGATTGGTGGCGCTGACGGGATCGATCCTGCTCTTCGCGCGGAAGTGGATCACAAACTCAGTTTTGGAAAGATGGTTTGGCCGCACATGTTGGCCCGCGTGATGCTGACCGAACAACTTTACCGCGCGGCGTCCATCCTTGCAGGCAGCCCGTATCACCGGGTTTAGGGCAGCGTCACAACCTGCGTCTGTCCGGACCAACCGTCTACGTTATCGCGCGCCTCGATCTGCACCTGTGTCATACCTGAGGGGATCGCCACACCGCCAAGAGACCGTGTGAACGGCTGTTCCTCCACATGCGGATGATAAAGCGTGCGCAGGCCAAGTTCATTCCCGTCCATGTCCAGCACGCGCCATCCGTCCGCGTAATGGTCCCATCCTGTATCCGGATGAGACAGCGTCACATCAAACCGCCAAGTGTCGCCGCTTTTGCTGACCTCAACGTTTTCGATGACAGGTGCGTCCGCAAAAACGGGTGCCGCGCACAAGAGCAGGAAGAGCAAGATCGTTCGTTTCATAGGAGCTTCTTAATGCAATCTAGGCACAAGGTGCAGTAAACCTTGCGTGTAGGGACTACGTCGGTGGTGTGCTCAGCAGGACAGTGCGCGATGCGGACGTGAACTCGCGGCGCCATAACATACCGACCGTTGCGAGCGAGGCGGCAATCAATGCAATTGGGCCCAGCAACCATGCGGCAGAAGCCAGTGCGAAGTAGGTCGTGCGCATACCTCTGGTGAAGGCGCGTGATGCCAGAATACAAATTTCGGCGGCTTGTTGCGCGCGCGGTGCGGCCATCGGGTCTGTGGTTTCGTTGGGCACGGCGGCCATCAGCACGGCGGTGTAGCCAAACAACCGATGCGCCCAGACATATCGAAGGAAGGCTGACGATATCATCAAGAGCAAAAGGATTAGCTTTACCTCCCAGACCAGTGCTGGATCATCGCGTTGGGTCAGATCGCGCGCGACTGTTCGTAAAGGTTCCGTGTTGCCGATCAGCGCGAGCGCGCCACCAATCGCCAGCATTGTGGCGGAGGCAAAGAAGGCCGTGCCTTGCCGAAGATGTCCAATCATTTGTGAGTCAAAGATGCGCGGATCACGCGTCACCATTTCTGTCATCCAAGCGCGCCGATGGGTGTCCATCAACCTCGAAACTGAAGGTTTGTCCGCATGTGCATGTTCGATGCGCCAACCAATCCCGAACCACGCCAGAAACAGAATCCCGATTGCGGCGAAATCAAGCGGGAGCAACAGATCAAACAGGCTTAGAATAGACATGCGACCTTATAGCCAGCACGGTGTCTTGCAGCCAGCGGATAAAATTGGTAAGAAAAAGTGACCAAAATGGAGTCGCGCCATGGAAATGCCAAAGCCCAACCCGGATATTCTTGACCGTAAGGCCCGTGTGGTGGCGCGGTTGTTATCCGTTCTGCCAGCAGATGCTGTGATCCATGAACCTGCTGAAACCAAGGCATACGAATGCGACGCGCTCACCGCCTATCGCTGTCCCCCTATGGTTGCGGTTCTGCCGGCTTCCACGCAGGAAGTGTCTGATGTTTTGCGAATCTGCCACGAAGAGGGTGTGCCCGTCGTCCCGCGCGGCTCTGGCACGTCACTTGCAGGTGGTGCTTTGCCAACAGCAGATTGCGTTATCCTTGGCGTCGCGCGCATGAATGAGGTGCTTGAGACGGATTACGACAACCGTGTCGTGCGGGTGCAATCCGGACGCACAAACCTGAGTGTGACCGGTGCGGTGGAACAGGACGGCTTTTTCTATGCGCCTGACCCGTCCTCGCAATTGGCCTGCGCGATTGCGGGCAATATCGCGATGAACTCTGGTGGTGCGCATTGCTTGAAATACGGTGTGACGACGAACAACCTGTTGGGCGTGACGCTTGTTCAGATGGACGGCACAATCGTCGAAATCGGCGGCACACATCTGGATGCGAGCGGACTTGATTTGCTGGGTGTGATTTGTGGGTCCGAAGGACAGTTAGGCGTCGTGACGGAAGCCACTTTGCGCATTTTACACAAACCCGAAGGCGCACGTCCCGTGTTGCTGGCTTATGAGAGCGCCGAAGTAGCGGGCGCATGTGTGGCGGATATCATCAAGGCTGGGGTTCTGCCTGTCGCGATTGAGTTCATGGACGAAATGCTGATCGAGGTTTGCGAAGACTTCGCGGGCGCGGGTTATCCCAAATGCACGGCATTGTTGATTGTGGAGGTCGAAGGTTCGGAAACTGAGATCAACCACCAGCTTGCGTTGATCACGGAGATCGCCGCGCGCCATGACCCCGTTGCCATTCAGGAGGCTGACAGTCCCGAACAGGCAGCGAAGATCTGGGCGGGGCGCAAGGCAGCTTTCTCTGCCATTGGGCGGATCAGCGATTACATGTGCCTTGATGGCACGATTCCGGTGAGTGAGCTGCCATATGTGTTGCGCCGCATCGGGGAGATGAGCAAGCAATATGGTTTGCCAGTTGGGAATGTCTTCCATGCGGGCGACGGCAACATGCACCCGTTGATCTGTTATGACGCCAATAAGCCGGGTGATCTGGAAATCTGCGAAGAATTTGGAGCTGAAGTTCTGAAGCTCTGCGTCGAGGTCGGCGGTTGCCTGACTGGGGAACATGGCGTCGGTATCGAGAAGCGCGACCTAATGAGCCATCAATACTGCCCGTCCGATCTGGAAGCGCAGATGGCTGTCAAAGATGTATTCGACCCAAGCTGGTTGCTGAACCCGGCCAAGGTGTTTCCGCTGGATGTCAGCGATCCGCGCCGGATGGCAGCAGAGTAAAAGGGGGCCAGCCCCCATCGCGGCAAGCCGCGATCCCCCCGGGATATTTGAGGCAAGATGAAGATGGATCATGTGAAAGACGAAACCGCATTAGCGGAGGCGATCAAAAGCGCAGGCGGGCCAGTGGTGGTGCGAGGTGGTGGTACACGTGGGATGGTTGCGCAGGGTGAGGTGTTGTCCACAACTGGCTTGTCCGGGATTACGCTTTACGAGCCGGGTGCGCTGACCATTGTGGCACAGGCTGGCACACCGGTAGCTGAGATTGATGCGACGCTGGCCCAAGAAAATCAACGGCTCGCGTTTGAGCCGATGGATCATCGCGCGCTATTGGGCACCGATGGAGAACCAACGATTGGTGGTGTGATTGCCGGCAACGTATCCGGTCCACGGCGCATTCAGGGCGGGGCGGCACGAGATTATGCATTGGGCGTTCGGTTCGTGGATGGCATGGGCAACATCGTCAAGAACGGTGGCCGGGTGATGAAGAATGTCACCGGCTATGATCTGGTCAAGTTGATGTGCGGATCCTGGGGCACATTGGGCGTTCTGACCGAGGTCAGCCTCAAGGTGCTGCCTGTTCCAGAAGTCGAAACCAGTGTGATGCTCGAAGGGTTGGCACCAGACGCGGCCGTGCGGGCGATGTCGGCTGCGCTGGGTTCGCCATTTGATGTCACAGGTGCTGCACATGATCCTGCGACCGCACGCACATGGGTCAGGCTAGAGGGTTTTGCTGACAGCGTGGCGTACCGTGCTGCAGAACTGGCCGGGATCTTGACAGAATACGCAGCCCCTCAGGTCGTCACAGGTGAAGACAGCAAAGCTGCATGGATGGACATTCGTGATGTGACCGGTTTTACGGATCAGCCTGGCGATGTCTGGCGGATTTCTGTCGCGCCAACGGACGGGTCACGTGTGTTAGAGGCCGCGGGCGCTGACGCGGCACTCATGGATTGGGGCGGTGGACTGATCTGGTTGCGTACAACGCCGGGCAGTGACCTGCGGGCGCGGCTTACCGGGATTGGTGGGCATGCGACCTTGATGCGCGCGGAAGCGGATACATACAGCCAGCTTGCAAGGTTTCATCCCGAACCTGTGGCTGTCGAAGCGATCGCGACCGGCTTGCGTACCAAATTCGATCCGCGCGGTATCCTCAATCCCGGCCTCATGACCTCGGCACAGGCGGCGTAACCCATGCAAACCAATTTCTCTGAGGATCAGCTGAAAGAGCCAGCGATCCAACGCTCGAACGAAATTCTGCGCAACTGCGTGCATTGCGGCTTCTGCACAGCGACCTGTCCCACTTACCAGGTTCTGGGGGATGAACTCGACAGCCCGCGTGGACGGATTTACCTGATCAAGGATATGCTCGAAAACGACCGGGATCCGGACGAAAAGACGGTCAAGCATATCGACCGATGCCTGTCTTGTCTGGCTTGTATGTCCACCTGTCCGAGTGGAGTTCACTATATGCATCTGGTGGATCATGCGCGCGAGTATATCGAACAGCGCTACCAACGGCCGTTCTCGGATCGCGCGTTGCGTTGGGTTCTGGCGCGGATACTGCCTTATCCGATGCGGTTTCGCGTTGCTTTGTTGCTGGCGAAGATCGGAAAACCTTTTGCTCCGCTTGTCCCGGATGCGCGCTTGCAGGCCATGCTGGCGATGGCGCCCAAGGTGATCCCGCCAGTGTCGCGCAATGATGATCCGCAGTCCTTTGCCCCTGTGGCGGAGCGCAAAAAACGCGTGGCGTTGATGACGGGCTGTGCGCAAAAAGCGTTGAATACCGACATCAACGACGCGACGATCCGGCTGCTGACGCGGCTGGGTTGTGAGGTCGTGGTGGCCGAAGGCGCAGGTTGTTGCGGCGCGCTGACTCATCACATGGGTAAATCGGACGAGAGCCACGCAACGGCGGCCAAGAACATTCGTGCCTGGGCGCGTGAAATGGATGGTGATGGGCTGGACGCTATCGTGATCAACACATCGGGTTGCGGCACCACGGTGAAGGATTATGGACATATGTTCCGTGACTCTGATCTGGCGGGCGATGCCACGCGTGTGTCGGAAAAGGCGATGGATATCAGCGAAGTGTTGATGCAGCTCGACATGCCGAAAGGCGCAGATCAAGGGCTCACGATCGCTTATCACGCGGCCTGTTCGCTGCAACATGGTCAGCAAATCAAGACCTTCCCAAAAGACCTTCTTAAACGCGCAGGCTATACTGTGGTCGAGCCGGCGGACAGCCATCTGTGTTGTGGATCCGCCGGGACATACAATCTGATGCAGCCAGAAATCTCGGGCCAACTCAAAACCCGTAAGGTGCGTACGTTGGAAGCCAAGAACCCAGATATTATCGCCGCGGGCAATATTGGGTGCATGATGCAGATCGGCTCTGGAACGGACATTCCTATAGTGCACACGGTCGAATTGCTCGACTGGGCAACGGGTGGACCTCGTCCCGCCGCGTTGGACGCAAATGGAAATAAGGCAGATGCGCCTCCAATTTTGCGATAGCGCGCCAATTTTGCCCTAATTTTGCCGTAACTCGACGCTAACCAGAGGCGGAAGTCTGGAGTGTTACCGTTTTGCGCCGTTGGATGTCGCTTTCCCTTATGGCTTTGGTCGTGACGACCACTGCGTTTGCGCAGGATGCGAAACTGCGCCGTTTGGAAACATCCGATCAAGGGCGCAACTGGGAAGCGGTGGGCCGTCTGGATATTGATGGCACGGGCTTCTGTACAGGCGCTTTGATTTCGTCTCGTCTGGTGCTGACAGCCGCACATTGCCTGTTCGACAAGACAACCGGTGAGCGGATCGACCACAGCAATGTGGAGTTCCGCGCAGGCTGGCGAAACGGACGTGCGTCCGCATCGCGGCAAGTCTATCGCGCAGTTGTGCACCCGGACTATGACTACAACGAAGAACTGAATTCCGTGCGTGTCAGCAATGATCTGGCGCTGCTTGAACTTCGCTGGCCGATCCGCAATGGCGTGATCCGTCCCTTCCGCACCGGGCTAAGCCCGCGTCGCGGCGACCGTGTTGGCGTTGTGTCTTATGCCAAAGACCGCTCCGAAGCACCGAGCCTGCAGGAAGTTTGCAACGTTTTGTCCCGCCAAGAAGGCGTGTTGGTCACAACCTGTTCCGTTGATTTCGGAAGCTCAGGCGCGCCGATTTTCCGTTTCGGGGATGGTCAGGTAGAAATCGTCTCCGTCGTGTCTGCAAAGGCCGAAGCGGAAGGTAAGAACGTGTCGCTTGGCACATCCTTGATCGAACCTTTGACTGTGCTGCGTCAGGAATTGGCAGACGGCAAAGGCTATTACACACCACCAAATCTTGCAGAGCGCCGCGTCACCGTTGGCGGTGAAAGACAGCAGGTGGGTGCGAAATTCGTGAAGCCGTAATGCTTCGCACTGTCCTCGTTTGTTTGTCATTGCTTTGCGCGTCGATGGGCTTTGCGCAGTCCTCGAACCTCAAGGCGCTTGATCGCGACTATGAAGCTCGTGGCTGGGAGGCCGTTGGCCGACTGGACATGAAGGGCGGAGGGTTTTGTTCGGCCACGTTGATTGCGCCGAACCTTGTGTTGTCTGCGGCGCATTGTGTCTATGACCGCCGCAACCGACTGCGCACACCCGAGATGATGGAATTCAACGCAGGTCTGCGCAATGGAAAGGTGGCGGCAACCCGTGCCATCGCTAAGGTGGCGGCGCACCCAGGGTACGATCCCAACCTGCCATTAACGCAGGATAACGTGGCACATGATCTGGCTTTGCTGGAACTGGCAACACCTATCCCCTCGCATGAGATCAACCCGTTTGTGTTGCATGGAGAAAGTGTCAGTCCTGGGCCGGTGAGTGTTGTCTCCTACGGTCAGGGACGCGAAACTCTGCAATCCCGACAGCGCCAGTGTGGGCTGTTGTTTCGGCAGAACAACGCGCTGATGTTTGATTGCAACGTGACCTTTGGGTCCTCCGGTGCACCGGTGTTTTCGCATCTGAACGGGCGTGGACGCATCTTGTCGGTCATTTCTGGTGGATCGGTTCTGCGCACAGGGCAAAAGGTCTCGCTTGGGCCACACTTGCCACCGCTTGTTGCAAGTCTGAAGCGAGACTTGCGGGCGCAAACGCGCGGACCGCAAGCCTCGATCAAGCGCATCACAGTGGGGCAGTCTGGCGCAACTGGTGCGAAGTTTATTCGGCGCAATTCGAACTGAAATTATGAATTTGGCTTGGTTTCAGGGGGTTAGCGCCTCTTGAAACCCTAAATGCAATCCCCATATCTGGTCTGTTCGGGATGCCTGTCTAGGGTTCCGGGCGCTTAACGCCGGGCCTGTCCATGTGGAAGGCCCATGAAATGGATATCGCTTCTGATGGAGGATGACCTCATGCGAACTTTTGATTTTGCTCCCCTGTACCGTGCCAGCGTTGGCTTTGACCAAATTGCCGACATGATGGACCGTGTGCTGTCCAGCGATGGGACGCAATCAACTTACCCACCCTACAACATCGAAAAAACCAGTGATGACACCTACCGCATCTCGGTGGCTGTGGCTGGATTTTCCGATGACGACCTGACGGTCGAGGTGAAGGAAAACGCGCTGATCGTGGCGGCAAACAAAGCCGATGATGCTGCAGCAGACCGAACCTACTTGCACCGCGGGATTGCCACGCGCGCCTTTGAACGCCGCTTCCAGCTTGCCGATCACGTGCATGTTTCTGGCGCCGCGCACGAAGACGGTATGTTGCACATCGAACTCAAGCGCGAAGTGCCCGAAGCGCTGAAACCGCGTCGGATTGAAATTGCTTCCGGTGCGAAGGCGATCGAAGCAACAGTCAACTAAGCCGAATTTGAAAACATGATCCGGACCCGGGGCCTTGCGTGGCCTCGGGTCTTTTCGTTTGCGCTTGCCCGCAATTGCCGGGATGGTCGCGCCATGACAAGAACTCCCCCGAAATTTGCGACCCTTGCGTTGATGACAGCCGTATCGGTGATTTCCTTCAACATGGTCGCGCCTTCATTGCCCGCAATCGCAGACGAGTTTGCTGTGAGCTATGCGATGATCAGTTTCGCTGTGTCGGGGTTTCTGGCCGTGAACGCGGCGCTGACGCTGATCCTTGGGCCGCTGTCGGATAGGTTCGGGCGACGTCCTGTCTTGTTGTGGAGCGTTGGGGTCTTCACCTGCGCCTCTGTTGGGGCCGCGTTGGCAACGGATGTTTGGGTGTTTCTCACATTTCGTACAATGCAGGCAGTTGTCGCGGCGGGGTTCGTGATTTCCAACGCAGTCGTGCGCGATACCTCTGAACCGGAAGAGGCTGCGAGCCGTCTTGGCTATCTTGGCATGGCGATGGCCGTCGCACCTATGGTCGGGCCCATGATCGGTGGCGTGCTGGATCAAACCTTCGGCTGGCGTGCGATCTTCTGGGCATATGCGGCCATGGGTGTTGGCCTGTGGACTTTGTGTTTTGTGGATGCAGGCGAGACGAACCACAGCCGCGCCAACACGTTTCGTGCACAGATCAGGGACTATCCAACCTTACTCGCGTCAAAAGCGTTCTGGGCTTACACGCTGGTCACGGCCTGCGGAATTGGCGCGTTCTACGTGTTCATTAGTGGAGCGCCCCTTGTCAGTACTGAAGTCTTTGGCCTGTCGCCTGCCGTATTGGGTGTCGGGTTAGGCACGATCACGGCGGGTTTCTTTTGCGGCAGTTTTGTCTCTGGTCGGATTTCTGCGCGGGTGGGAATTCCGCACATGATCCTACTGGGGCGCGTGGTGCCAGTGATTGGGTTAAGCCTTGGTCTGATGTGTTTTGCGGTTGGAATCACATCGCCCGTTGTTCTGTTCGCTGCGGCCATCACAACTGGAATCGGGAACGGGCTGACGACGCCATCCGCGCGGGTGGGGTCGATGTCGATCAACCCAAAGCTCGCAGGAAGCGCGTCCGGGATCGGTGGTGCGTTGATTTTGGCGGTGGGTGCAGTGATGACCCACGCCACAGGATTGATCCTGACCCCACAAAATGGAGTCTGGATGCTGATGTTGCTAATGCTTGGCTTGTGCCTGGCGGGTCTTGCGCTGGCCGTCTGGATTCGGACGTTGGCGCGTTAGACGCTCATACAGACGTATTTCATCTCCAAGTAGTCTTCCATCCCGTGATGGGAACCTTCGCGCCCCAAACCGGATTGCTTAACCCCGCCAAATGGGCCGAGTTCGGTGGAGATGATGCCAGTGTTGATCCCGACGATCCCGTATTCCAGCGCCTCGGCGACCTTATACACGCGCGACAGGTCCTTGGCATAGAAATACGCCGCGAGACCGAAGATCGTGTCATTGGCCATCGCGATGACCTCGTCCTCGTCCTCGAACTTGAACAAGGGCGCAAGCGGGCCAAAGGTTTCTTCCTGCGCGACGGCCATGTCCTGCGTCACTCCTGTGACGATTGTCGGTTGGAAGAACGTACCGCCCAGATCATGCGGATTGCCGCCAGTCAGCACAGCGCCACCTTTGGAAACCACATCCGCTAAGTGCGATTGTACCTTATCCACGGCAGCGTCGCTGATCAGCGGGCCGGTCGTGACACCGTCTGTCAGGCCATCGCCGACGTTCAGTGCTTCGGTGGCGGCTTTCAGTTTCGCGGCGAACGCGTCATAGACCCCGGCCTGCACATAAATGCGGTTGGCGCAGACGCAGGTCTGGCCGTTGTTGCGAAACTTGCACATCATCGCGCCTTCAACCGCCGCATCCAGATCGGCATCGTCAAAAACAATAAATGGGGCATTGCCGCCCAACTCCATGGAGCATTTCATGACCTGATCCGCCGCTTGGCGCAGCAAGATACGGCCCACAGCTGTCGAGCCGGTAAAGGTCAGTTTGCGCACAGCGGGGTTCTCGCAGAATTCCTTGCCGGTGGAGGACGCATCAGATGTGGTCACAATGCTCAGCACGCCCGCCGGAATGCCAGCGCGTTCGGCAAGTACGCCCAGTGCAAGTGCTGACAGTGGTGTTAGCTCAGCAGGACGCGCGACAAAGGCACAGCCTGCCGCAAGCGCGGGAGCAGCTTTGCGCGTGATCATGGCGTTCGGGAAATTCCAAGGCGTGATGGAGGCCGCGACGCCAATGGGCTGTTTCCAGACCTGAATGCGTTTGTCACGCTGGTGACCCGGGATAGTTTCGCCATAGACGCGTTTGGCCTCTTCAGCGAAGAATTCGATGAAGCTCGCGCCATAGCCGATTTCGCCCACGGCTTCGGCCAGCGGTTTTCCTTGCTCGGCCGTCAGGATAATCCCGAGGTCCTGCGCGTTGTCCATCATCAGGTTGAACCATTTGCGCAGGATCGCTCCGCGCTCTTTGCCGGTCAGCTTGGCCCACTCCTTTTGCGCGACTTCTGCGGCAGCAATCGCGTTGGCCACTTGCGCGCGGGACAAGTCGGCAACTTCGGCTACGACATCGCCGCGCGCGGGGTTGGTCACTGAAAAGGTCCCGTTGTCACCATCGACCCACGCACCGTTGATATAGGCGCGCGTTTCAAGAAGGCTTGGGTCTTTCAGAAGGCTGCTGAGATCAGTTGTGGCGTCGAGCATGTCGGTGTCTCCCCATCTGGATTGCTTGTCGCACTGAAATACGCTCTGCTGTGCAATGTCTAGGGCAAGATGGAGAATGTGACATGGCAGAACTGGATGATGCCTATGCAAATCGCGCCTATGTCCCCGAGGCCGAAGCGCTTCTTGCGCGCTTGCCCGTAGATGCGGCTGCGTTTCGCGAAAGTACACCGTGCACGTTGGGAATTGCCTATGGCGCGCATGAGCGCGAGGCGTTTGATGTGTTCCTGCCAGAGGGCGAACCCAAAGGGTGCATGATCTTTGTGCACGGGGGGTATTGGATCGCGCTGCACCGCTCGGACTGGTCGCATCTGGCAGCAGGCGCACTGGCAAAAGGTTGGGCTGTGGCAATGCCGTCCTATCGGCTGTGTCCAGACGTGCGGATTGCAGACATCACGCAGGAGATCGCAGCAGCGGTTGAGGCCATCGCAGACCATGTTGACGGACCTTTGACCTTGGTCGGGCATTCGGCGGGCGGTCATCTGGTGGCGCGTATGCTGGCACCGGGAATGCTCACCGCGCCCGTACGCGCGCGTCTCGCTCGTGTAGTGCCGATTTCGCCCTTGTCTGATCTGGAGCCGTTTTTGAAGACGTCGATGAATGACCAGTTTCAGATGGATGTCGCGGCTGCGCGGGCGGAAAGCCCAATGTATCAAACCGCGCCTGAAGTACCCGTCACGGTCTGGGTCGGTGGGGCAGAGCGGCCTGCGTTTCTGGATCAGGCGCAATGGCTCGTGGAGGCATGGGGGTGCGGGCATGTGGTCGTTGATGGGCATCACCACTTTAACGTTGTGATGCCCTTGGCAGAGCCAGGCAACGATCTTGTGCGACTTGTGACGGAAGGTGCGTGAACTACCGCCTTTTGTGTCCCAGCTATTGAACCGGGAAGTAGTCTTCGCAGTCCCCATCGCGGTAGACATCCGCTGTACAGCAGTGCAGCCCGCCGCCAAAAGCGTAAGCGTCGCGAAGCTCAACCTCGACCACTTCCATACCCAGTTTGTCCATCTGCTCGGCCTGATAGACCTCGGATTTCTCCACGCAGACGGTTTTCGGGTCGAGCACCAACACGTTCATGCTGAGCCATGTGGAGGAATAACATAGCGGCGGCGGTGTGTTGTGCGCAGGCTGCGCCGCATCAACGATTTCCCAGTCGTTTTTCTCGAACATGGCGCGCTGGTCGTCAGGCAGACGGCGTTGCGGAT
>CAZDXI010000036.1:5640-15527 GCA_964509095.1 uncultured Rhodobacterales bacterium | reverse complement strand
GATCATCGGCGCGCTTCGCTCGTTCGATCTGATCTCGATCATGACGCAGGGCGGACCGTTTGGCTCGTCCCGCGTGCTGGCGTTTTATATGTTCGAGGTTGCGCTGTCCGAATACGGATTCCGCATGGGATACGGTGCGGCCATCGCGGTGGTTCTGTTCCTGATCATGCTCTGCTTCATCGCCTACTTCTTGTGGTCGATGTATCGCGACGAGAAACGGGGGTAAGCACGGATGTTTAGGTATGGACGCTCCGCGGGGGATATTTTTGGCAAGATGAAGCGCGGGGGCTTGTAAGGTTGGGACCGAACATTCAACTCTTGGCAAGCGCGCTTGTTTTGGCCGGGTTTTCGTCGGTGTTCTTCGTGATGCCGGCAGCAGCAGATATGAGTCGCCCGATTTCGGATCTTTCGCGAACGCAGAGGGACACGATCGCTCCACGATGCGCTGGACTTTTTGAATTTCTCGAGTCTGCGGGTCGAGACACCAAGCTGACCAAACAAGGCTATCGCACCTTCCTAAGGGAAACGACTGAGCTTCCGGAAGTTCCCAACAAGAAGGCCGCCAAAGCGAAAATCCGTGACTTCAAGGACGGCTATGCCAGCAGATTAAACAACGCATACATGCAGAACGTGATCTCGCCCGACCGCGCAGTTTGCGTCGCTTTGGCGGGCGCGCGGCGAGCGATGGGAGGTTGAGAGATGTTATGCCTAAGTATCAAATCGACTCCGCTGCAAGGTGGGCCTGACTGATGTTCCCGGCACCCATCGAAAAACAAAGCAAGACGGCGCAGGTCGGATACCAGACGCTGCTGCCTGTGGCGCTGATCTTCTGGCTTTTGCCGCTCATCGCGGTGGCGATCTTTTCCATCAAGCCGGGTGAAGACTTCACGACCGGCAACTACTGGGGCTGGCCCAGCTCTTTTGAAGGCTTTGCCAATTACGGGTTGGTGTTCTTCGGCTCTGATATGCCGCGGTATCTGCTGAACTCGGTCCTGATTACAGTCCCCACAGTGATCGGCGCGGTGGCTCTGTCCACAATGACGGGCTTTGCTTTAGGCATCTATAAGTTCAAAGCGAACCTGCTGATCTTCTTTATGTTCATCGCGGGCAACTTCGTGCCGTTCCAGATCCTCATGGTGCCCGTGCGCGACCTCACGCTGGAGATGGGACTGTATAACACCAAGACGGGCCTCGTGCTGTTCCACATCGCGTTCCAGACCGGGTTCTGCACGCTGTTCATGCGCAACTTCATTCGCGCCCTGCCCTACGAGCTCATCGAGGCCGCTCGCGTTGAAGGCATCAGCGAATTGCGCATTTTCTGGTATGTCGTTTTGCCGCTGATGAAACCGGCGATTGCCGCCTTGTCCGTTCTTATCTTTACGTTCATCTGGAACGATTACTTCTGGGCCGTGGTTCTGACTCAAGGGGCAGAAAGCCAGCCCGTGACAGCCGGGATCACGTCCTTTAACGCGCAGTTCCGCGCCACCTATCAACTCATGAGCGCGGCGAGCATCGTCGCGGCCCTGCCACCTGTAATTATGTTCTTCGCCATGCAGAAACACTTCATCGCTGGTCTGACTCTCGGAGCCGTGAAATGACCAAGATCGCCTTTATCGGAGCAGGCTCCACGATCTTCATGAAAAACATTGTCGGGGATGCGCTGCTGACGCCCGCGTTGGCGGACAGCCATTTTGCCCTGATGGATATCGACGTGCAGCGGCTGGAGGAATCCGAAGCTGTTGCCCGTGCGATGGTCAAGGCGACCGGGACAGGCGCAACTGTCACCACCCACACGGATCGCCGTGCCGCCCTGGAAGGTGCGGATTTCGTCATCACCGCGTTTCAGGTCGGCGGCTACGACCCCTGTACAGTGACCGATTTCGACATTCCCAAGCAGTATGGCTTGCGGCAAACGATCGGCGACACACTTGGGATCGGCGGCATTATGCGCGCCCTTCGCACAGTGCCCGTGCTGTGGGACGTGGCGCGCGACATGGCGCAGGTCTGCCCCGATGCGCTGATGCTGCAATATGTGAACCCCATGGCTATGAACACATGGGCTCTGGCAGAGGCGTTCCCTCATGTGAAGCAGGTCGGTCTGTGCCATTCGGTCCAGAACACGGTGGAAGAACTCGCCCATGACCTCGACATCCCCAAAGGCGACGTCCGCTACAAGGTTGCCGGTGTAAACCATGTCGCCTTCTTCCTGAAACTGGAACACGACGGCAGGTCTCTCTACCCCGCGTTGCGCGATGGCTACCGCGCCGGTCGCCTGCCCAAGCCGCCTCTCTTGATGCCGCGGTGTGCGAATAAAGTACGCTACGAGGTGATGGATCAGCTGGGCTATTTCTGCACCGAAAGCTCGGAACACTTCGCCGAATACGTGCCTTGGTTCATCAAGGATGGCCGCGCGGACCTGATCGAACAGTTCTCCATCCCTCTGGACGAATACCCCCAGCGCTGCGTGGAACAGCGCGCAGAATGGGCCGAACAAGCCAAGACACTTAAAGACGGCATCTCGGTCGAACGTTCACACGAATTCGCCGCCGACCTCATGAACGCCATCGTGACGGACACGCCGCTGACGATCTACGGCAACCTCGCCAATACGGGCCAACTGCCGCAACTGCCCATCGGTGCGGCGGTGGAAACCCCCTGCCTTGTGGACGCAAACGGCATCCAGCCAACCACGATCACAGACATCCCACCACAACTGGTCGCGCTGATGCGTACCCAGATCAACGTTCAGGAACTGACTGTGCGTTCCCTGATTGATCAGGACCGTGAGCACATCTACCACGCCGCCATGATGGACCCGCACACGGCCGCGGAACTCGACCTGCGTCAAATCCGCAACCTTGTGGATGATCTTCTCACCGCACATGGCGACTGGTTGCCCGATTGGTGCCGGCCTGCGCGTGCGGCCTGAGCCTTCATCTTGCCAAAAATATCCCCGCCGGAGGCTGCCTTGACCACCCCAATCTTCCCCGACCTCAAAGGTCAAAGCATCTACATCACAGGCGGTGGGTCCGGTATCGGAGCCGCCATCACTGATGGGTTCCTCGGCCAAGGGGCCAAGGTCGCCTTCATCGGGCGTTCCGACGCGACCGCCTTTTGTGATGAGATGGAAGCCAAGCACGGCACCCGCCCGCTGTTTCTGCAGGGCGACATCACCGACACGGACCGCCTTCAAGGCTCCATCGCAGAGGCTGCCGACGCGCATGGCCCGGTCACTGTACTCGTGTCCAACGCCGCCAATGACCAGCGCCAAAAGCTTGAGGACTACACGCCCGAAGACTGGGACGCCAATCAGGCAATCAACCTCAAGGCCTATTACTTCGCCACCCAAGCCGTCGCGCCGATGATGCGCGCCGCGGGGCATGGCAGCATCATCAACTTTTCCTCCATCAGCTACATGATGGGCAATGCGGGCTATTCCGCTTATGTCGCCGCCAATGCAGGGATCACCGGCATGACCCGCGCCCATGCCCGCGAACTCGGCCCCGACGGGATTCGCGTCAATGCACTCGCTCCGGGTTGGGTGCTGACGCAAAAGCAGCTCGACAAATGGGCCACCCCAGAAGGCTTGGAGGCGCATCTGGCCCGCCAGTGCCTCCCGGAGCACCTGAAGCCGTCCGACGTCGTCAACCCGGTCCTGTTCCTCGCCTCCAACGCGTCCGCCATGATGACCGCGCAATGCGTCGTCGTGGATGGTGGCGTCGTCTACACAGGGTAGCGCGTGATGGCTTTGCCCGCCGAATGGATCGCGGTTGATTGGGGGACCACCCATTTGCGCGCATGGGCAATGCAAGGCGAAACCGTCGTGGCAGAGGCCAGCTCTGCGCGCGGCATGGGGTCGTTGGACCCGACCGAGTTTGAACCTGCCCTCTTGGAGCTGATCGCCGACTGGCTGGCCCCAACCATCAAGACCCGCGTGATCTGTTGCGGCATGGTTGGCTCGCGCCAAGGCTGGCAAGAAGCCCCCTACCGCGCGGTTCCGTGTTCTGTTGCAGCTCAATCCCTGACGGCCGCGCCGGTAGATGACTCAAGGATCAGCGTGCATCTACTCTCTGGTCTCAGCCAATCCACACCTGCGGACGTAATGCGCGGCGAAGAAACACAGATCGCAGGCTTCTTGCACCGTAACCCCGGCTGGGACGGCGTTATCTGTTTGCCCGGCACACATTCCAAATGGGTACAGGTCAGTGCGGATGAGGTCGTCAGTTTCCAGACCTTTCTGACAGGGGAGATGTTCTCCCTTCTTGCCGGTCACTCGGTCCTGCGCCACTCCATCCCAGATGCGGGCTGGGACACCGACGCGTTCGCCGAGGCTCTGTCAGACGCGATGAGCAAACCAGAATCCGTCTCTTCCCGCCTGTTCCGCTTGCGCGCCAATGACCTACTGCACGGCGCATCGCCCGATACCGCGCGTGCAACCCTATCCGGTCTGTTGATTGGAACGGAACTCGCGGCTGCACGCCCCTACTGGCTGGGCCAACAGGTCGCTGTAATCGGCGCGGACCAAATTAGCCAAGCCTATGTCACCGCATTGGAGCTGCAAGGCATGCACGCCATCCACGCCCGCGCGGATGCGATGACATTGTCCGGCCTGATTGCCGCACATAAAGACATGAAAGCCACCGCATGACCCTGCCGCTGATCGCCATCTTGCGCGGTGTGACCCCGCCGGAAGCCCCTGAGATCGCGCGCGCTTTATTGGACGCCGGGATCACCACGATTGAAGTGCCGCTGAACTCGCCGCAACCGCTGAACAGTATTTCCGCCATTGTGGCAACCGTCGGGAGTGCCGCGACTGTCGGCGCTGGCACCGTGTTGTCCGTTTCCGACGTAAACGCAGTCGCCGAAGCCGGGGGACAGATCATTGTCTCCCCGGATTGCAAACCAGATGTGATCAAACGCACCAAAGCGCTCGGTCTGCAAAGCTGGCCGGGCATCTTCACCCCGACCGAAGCCTTTGCGGCGCTCGACGCAGGGGCCGACGGGCTGAAGCTGTTCCCCGGCTCCATGGCGGGTCCCGGCGGCTTGTCCGCTATCCGCGCGGTCCTGCCGCCCGGCACCCAAGTCTATGCTGTTGGTGGCGCAGGGCCGGACAATTTCGGAGAATGGATCAAAGCCAGCGCTGATGGGTTCGGCCTCGGCTCCGCGCTTTACAAACCCGGTCTTAGCGCGACAGAGGTCGCCGCGCGCGCCGCCAAAATCGTCAAAGCCTATCGCGAGGCCACCGATGCAGGCTGATGTCTTTGACGATCGCATCTGCGCCTTGGGCGAAGGCCCGCTCTGGCATCCAGAGCGGCAGCAGCTGTTCTGGTTCGACATTTTGGGAAAGCGCCTGTTGACCCGCACCGATGACGGTCCGGCAGAGTGGGAGTTTGACGAACACGTCTCTGCCGCCGGGTGGATCGACCGAGACATCCTGCTGATCGCCTCTGAAACAGCGTTTTGGACCTTTGACCTTGCGACAGAGGAACAAACCTTTGTGCACGCGTTAGAGGCCGACAACCCCATCACCCGCTCCAATGACGGGCGCGCTGACCCTTGGGGCGGGTTCTGGATCGGATCAATGGGCAAGGCCGCCGAACCACAAGCCGGCGCGATCTACCGCTTTTTTAAGGGCGAGCTGCGCAAACTGGTGCCCAATGTCACGGTTTCCAACGCTATCAGCTTCGCGCCTGACCGCAGCGTCGCCTATTACACGGACACCCACACCTACAAGGTCATGTGCATTGATCTGCACCCTGATACCGGTTGGCCCGAGGGCGACGCACGTGTGCATCTGGACCTGACCGCCTTCACCTCCGGCCCGGACGGCGCCGTCACCGACACCCACGGCAACCTCTGGCTTGCTTGCTGGGGCGCGTCCATGGTGGCGTGTTATGCCCCGGATGGAAGTCTGATAACCAAGGTAAATGCAGCGGCAAAACAAACCTCCTGCCCCGCGTTTGGAGGTCCCGAACTTCGTGATCTCTACATCACTTCTGCTGCTATCGGCCTCGACGATGATACAGCCCCCCATAACGGGCGCACTTTCGTGGCACGCAATGCAGGCCAAGGCGTCGCCGAACCACGCGTGATCCTCTGATGCCGTCTGTTGGCGTTTGCTATTACCCGGAACATTGGCCCGAAGACATGTGGCCGCGCGATGCAGCGCGCATGGTGGAGGCCGGGATCGCCTATGTCCGCATCGGAGAGTTCGCGTGGTCCCGGCTGGAACCGTCTCCCGGAAACTTCGAATGGGACTGGCTCGACCGCGCCATCGACGTCCTTGCCAGTGCTGGGTTGAAGATCGTGTTGGGCACACCCTCGGCCACCCCGCCCCGTTGGATGCTGGACCGTTTTCCCGACATGCTGGCCGTGGATGCAGACAATCAACCGCGCAAATTCGGCTCCCGTCGCCATTATTGCCATTCCCATGACGGCTACCGTGACGCCGCCGCTGCCATGTGCCGCCACCTTGGCGAACGCTATGGCCGCGATCCCCGCATTCACGCGTGGCAGATCGACAACGAATACGGCTGCCATGACACGGTACTCAGCTATTCCGACGCGGCTCGGGCACGCTTTCGCGACTGGCTCGCCCAGCGCTATCAAAGCCCGGACGCACTGAACCGCGCTTGGGGAAATGTGTTCTGGTCGATGGAGTATGCCAACTGGTCCGAGATCGACCTGCCCAACCAAACCGTGACCCAGCCCAACCCGTCGCATGAACTCGACTTCCGTCGCTTTGCCAGTGACATGGTCATGCAATGGAACGCCGCCCAAGTCGCTGCGCTGCGCCCGTTGACCGACGCGCCGCTGATCCACAATTACATGGGCCGCGTGATGGAGTTCGATCACTTTGCCGTTGGCGCGGACCTTGATATCGCCAGTTGGGACAGTTACCCCATCGGCTTCCTGTCGGACCGGTTGGATGTACCGCAGGATCACCGCACCGCGTATCTGCAACAGGGCGACCCGGATTTTCAGGCCTTCCATCATGACCTTTACCGCTCTGTCGGCAAAGGCCGCTGGTGGGTGATGGAACAACAACCAGGCCCGGTGAACTGGGCCCCTTGGAACCCTGCGCCCCTGCCCGGTATGGTCCGGCTTTGGGGGTTGGAGGCTGTCGCCCACGGCGCCGAAGTCGTCAGCTATTTCCGCTGGCGGCAGGCTCCTTTCGCACAGGAACAACAACATGCCGGGTTGCTTTATCCCGATGGCAGCGACGCCCCAGGCCTCCTTGAGGCCGCCCAACTGGCGCGCGACATCTCGGACCTGCCAAACGACGAAGCGCTCACGGCCCCCGTCGCCCTGATCTTTGACTATGCGTCCGACTGGATGTGGAAGACCCTGCCCCAAGGCGCAGATTTTGACTATTTCGACCTTGTCTTCTCCGCCTACTGCGCCCTGAGGCGGGCAGGACAATCGGTCGATATCCTGCCGCCCACCGCTCGGGACTTCAGCGATTACTCTCTGGTCTTGGCCCCCGGGTTAGGAGCCGTTCCCGAAGACCTCGCAACAGCACTGGCCGCATCAACATCGGATGTCATCCTCGGCCCCCGTTCAAATCTGTCCACCGAAACCCATGCGCTTCGCAGCCCCATGGGCCCCGCTTTGCCCGGTCTGGATCTGACCATCCGTCGTGTGGAAAGTCTACCGCCCGATCATGTCCGCCCCGCAGAACAAGGCAACATCATCCGCTGGTTCGAACACCCCGAAGGCAGTGCCCCGGCTCGGCTCACCCTGCACGACGGCACGCCTATCCTGTCCGGCACGGCGTCTCTCAGCTATCTGTCCGGTTGGCCGGATGAGGCTCTTTGGGATCACATCCTGCGCCAGACCACGCTCGACATCATCGACATGCCGAACGGTCTTCGCCTGCGCGACACCCAGACCCATCGTTTCGTGATCAACTACGCCGCCAAGGAACAGCTTTGGCAGGGACATACGATCCCGCCCTGCGATGCTCTTATCCTTGAAAGGTAAGTCACGTCACTGCTGCGCCATTCACAGGCACCAGCAAAACGTGTCTTGCGTCCCGTGAGGGACGCTCAATGTAATAGCAGCTACTTCTTGGCAGCTTCCATCGCGTCGAGCCGTGCTTTCAGCGCTTCGTTCTCTTCGCGTGCCTTCTGCGCCATCGCGCGCACCGCGTCGAATTCTTCGCGCGTGACAAAGTCGCGATCCGCCAGCCAGCGATCTACCAGCGATTTCGCAGCTGTCTCCGCCTCTTCCCGCGCGCCTTGGGCCACCCCCATCGCATTGGTCATCAATTGCGAGATGTCATCAAAGATCTTCGAACGGGTTTGCATAGATACGCCTCCTTCACGGCTTTGACCCTTATATGGGCCGTGCCCCCAGTCCGCGCAAGGTTGACTTACTCGCCCCGCGCGGCCATGTCGCGCCCATGACGCCCGCAGCTATCCCGTTTCCGCAGATCTCGCCCGAGATTTTTTCCATCTCGCTCTTTGGTATTGAATTTGCGCTGCGTTGGTACGCGCTGGCCTATATCGTCGGCATCCTGATTGGATGGCGTCTGGCCGTGATGGCGGTCAATACCGCACGGCTCTGGCCCGCATCCGGCCCCGTTATGACCCCAAAACAGATCGAAGACCTGCTGACGTGGATTATTATCGGCGTCATCCTTGGTGGTCGGCTGGGCTATGTGCTGTTTTATCAACCGGGCTACTACCTTTCCAATCCCGGGCAAATCCTGCAGGTCTGGCAAGGTGGTATGGCCTTTCATGGCGGGCTGATTGGGGTTGTGATCGCCAGTTGGCTGTATACCGGGGCCAAAGGCATCCCCCGCTTGTCCGCCGCCGACGTCATCGTTTTGGGCGTGCCACCCGGACTTCTGCTGGGCCGCATCGCGAACTTCATCAACGCAGAACTTTGGGGTCGACAGACGGACCTGCCTTGGGGTGTCGTCTTCCCCGGCGCAGCCGCGCAGGATTGCCCGGACGTGCTTGGCCCGTGCGCGCGTCACCCGTCTCAACTTTATGAAGCCGGCCTTGAAGGCTTGCTGGTCGGCGCGCTGCTGATCTGGCTGGTCTGGGCGCGCGGTGCATTGTCAAAACCGGGCCTGCTCTGTGGAACGTTCCTGGCGGGTTATGGGATCAGCCGCTTCCTTGTGGAATTCGTGCGCCAGCCAGATGCGCAATTCATCACAGATGGAAACCCGCTCGGGCTAGCGTGGCATGTCGGCGGCTGGGGACTGACAATGGGTCAAATCCTGTCTATTCCGATGATCCTGCTGGGCGCGTGGCTCATCATCCGCGCAAGACGGGCTACCGCATGACGCTGAGGTCACAGCTTCTGACGCGTATTGCGGCGGAAGGTCCGATCAGTGTGGCCGATTATATGGCCGAGGCTCTGCTGCACCCCAAACACGGATACTATGCGACCCGCGATCCGTTCGGCGTTGGCGGAGACTTCGTAACCGCGCCCGAAATCTCACAGATGTTTGGTGAACTCATTGGACTGTGTCTGGCGCAGGCGTGGATGGATCAGGGGTCGCCCACTCCGTTCACACTCGCTGAACTTGGCCCCGGGCGCGGCACGCTCATGCGCGATATCCTGCGCGCCACCGCTCAGATACCCGGCTTTGCGCCGCAAGTGACGTTGCTCGAAGCCTCGCAGAAGCTCCGCGACATTCAGCGCGACACGCTCAGTGGGGTCGATGCTCAATGGATCGACTCGATCGACGCCCTGCCTGACCAATCTTTGTTCCTTGTGGCGAATGAGTTCTTCGATGCCTTGCCCATCCGCCAATTCCAGCGCAGCGGCGCGGGCTGGCGGGAAGTGCGCATCGGCACAGAGGGCGACGCCCTCACACGTGGGTTGGCTCAGGAACAGGCTCAACCCGTTCTGAACGATCGGCTGGAGGACAC
>CAZDXI010000036.1:0-5540 GCA_964509095.1 uncultured Rhodobacterales bacterium | reverse complement strand
GTGGGTTGGCTCAGGAACAGGCTCAACCCGTTCTGAACGATCGGCTGGAGGACACGCAAGACGGCGATATCGTCGAATATTGCCCCGCTCTTGCAACCATGATGCAAACCATCGGCTCCAAGATCGCAGCACATGGCGGTGCGGCCCTGATTATTGACTATGGCGACTGGCGCTCTCTTGGAGACACGTTGCAAGCCGTTCAAGCTCACGTGCCCGTTGATACGCTCTGTGACCCCGGCACGGCTGACCTCACCGCGCATGTGGACTTTGAGGCGATCATACAGGCCAGTGCCCCCGCGCGCCACAGCCGAGTCACACCTCAAGGCGTGTTCCTCGAACGGCTCGGCATCACCGCGCGCGCTCAGGTCCTTGCCCAATCCCTCAGCGGCGCAGCGCTTGAGGCCCATATCGCCGCACATCGTCGCTTGACCCACCCGTCCGAAATGGGAAACCTGTTCAAAGTCGTGGGGCTGTTCCCCGACTCAGCGCAGCCGCCCCCGGGGTTGGAAACATGACACTGGAAATTCTCACCTCCGATGCGCTCTCGCCGATCCGTCACGGCTTTTTCACGCGCGCGGGTGGGGCGTCCTCCGGCATATTCGCGGGTCTCAACTGTGGGGCCGGGAGTTCGGATCAGACCGATGTCGTCGCGATCAACCGTGCCCGTGTGGCAGACGCGATGGGGGCGGAACCTTCACACTTGATGGGTGTGCATCAAATTCATTCCGCAGATGTGATCGTCGTAGATGGCCCGTCCTCTGACCGGCCCAAAGCCGACGCCCTTGTGACTCGTACGCCGGGCCTCGCTCTGTCCATCCTGACCGCGGATTGCCAACCCGTGCTATTTGCGGATGCGGAAAACGGTGTGGTCGGTGCCGCGCATGCTGGGTGGCGGGGCGCCGTGGACGGGGTTCTGGAAGCCACCGTCGCAGCAATGGAAACACTTGGCGCCAAGCGCGATGCCATTACCGCCGTAATTGGACCCACCATCAGCCAAGCCGCTTATGAAGTCGGCCCGGAGTTCGTGGAACGCTTTTCGGACACAGACCCGGACACTTTGCGGTTCTTTGCGGGCGGTGACGGGGATCGCGCGCAATTTGATCTGCCGGCCTACGGGCTCCATCGCCTTCGCGAGGCCGGTGTGGGCCATGCAGAGTGGACGCGACACTGCACCTATAGCGACCCAGACCGCTTTTTCAGCTATCGCCGGTCCGTTCATGCCAAGGAAGCCGACTATGGTCGGTTGATTTCGGCCATCATTCTGTAATTGCGGCGGGACTGAGGCAGGCTTTTGCCCCTGTTTGGCCTCATTATGCAGGAAACAATCACTGGCAGAAGCGGGTCATTGTTCAAGCCGTGCCAGTAAATATTTGATTTACATAGTATTTTCAACCGCACCGCATTCCCGCCCCATTCTGCGCGCAGCCCCAACAAATTAAAATCAACTTTTTCTCAAATTGCCCAAAACATGCCGGATTGCGGGGTGATATTGTTTCCATCGACAAGACAACGAGGCCAATTAACGGCCCGCGAGGCAGGAGCATACAGACATGAAACCTTCGAGCAGGTTCATAAAATCGGTCATTAAGACCGCTAATGAGTGCCAAACGACCCTTCCCTTCACACGGGGCGCTCGTCTGGTTGCTTCAAAAGCCAATCAAAAGCATGCAGCACTCTCTAAAAAGAGAGCCTGAGGCGCACCCAACTCATTCAAAGGCGATTTTTGGTACCCCACCCCCTTCCCCTCCGGGCCATTCTCAAAAATCTCCCCCCTCCTTTGATTTGAGTTGGGGCGCTCTTTTTTCCCTCCCTTGGTTTAACCAAGCTCTTGTCCCCGCCCTTCGTGGCGGGGATTTTTTTTCTTGATCCGGCAAAACTGCATGCGTATCACCAATGTGCTGCGTGCTTTGCGATGGCGTCGCAAAGAAACAGATCCTCGCAGCGGTCATCCTTGGATGAACCAATAGTCCTGTACGCCCGGATGAGATGCCGGGCGTGTCTGATCCATCGCCCGGTCCTTTGACGAGGATACGACGATGCTCGATACACCACAAAGACCGCAAACCTTCACCTGTCACAATGGCGACAAGGCCAAACTGCCGTTCAGCGCCAGCGAATATGCTACCCGGCTTAGTACCTTGCGCCGAATTATGGCAGAGACCGATGTGCAGGCGGTGTTGCTCACCTCCATGCACAATGTGGCTTACTATTCGGGGTTCCTGTACTGCGCGTTTGGCCGACCCTATGCTTGCGTGGTCACCATGGACGCTTGCACTACTGTCTCTGCCAACATTGACGGAAGCCAACCTTGGAGACGGTCCCATTGCGACAATGTGATTTACACCGACTGGACGCGGGACAATTACTGGCGCGCCGTCCGAGATTTGGTTCCATCCGCAACGCGCATCGGGATTGAAGGCGATCACCTGACGCTGACACAGCGCGACAAGCTGACCGAGTTTCTGGGTGCGGTGGGCACCGTTGATATCGCTCCGGCCACAATGCAGGCCCGGTTTATCAAGTCACCGGAAGAAATCGCTTTGATCCGCGAAGGTGCACGCATCGCAGATGTCGGCGGTTATGCCGTGCGCGACGCCATCACAGCCGGTGCGCGCGAGATCGACATTGCCATGGCCGGGCGCGATGCAATGGAATTGGAAATCGCGCGATCCCACCCGGACTCGGAACTGCGCGATACATGGGTCTGGTTCCAATCAGGGCTGAACACAGATGGGGCGCACAACCCGGTCACGACCCGGGCTTTGCAGCCCGGTGAAATCCTCAGCATGAACACGTTTCCGATGATTTCGGCCTATTACACCGCATTGGAACGCACCTTGTTTCTGGGCGTGCCAGACGCGGCCAGCCTTCGTCTGTGGACGGCAAATGTTGCTGCGCATGAATTGGGTTTGTCGCTGATCCGACCCGGCATGTCCTGCTCTGCCATTTGTGCGGAACTAAACCGGTTCTTCGCGGATGAAGGTCTGCTGGAATACCGCTCCTTTGGCTACGGCCATTCCTTCGGCGTTCTCAGCCACTATTACGGACGCGAGGCAGGTCTGGAATTGCGCGAGGATATCGACACCGTTCTGGAACCCGGCATGGTCGTGTCGATGGAACCGATGCTTTGGGTGCCAGAGGGCACACCGGGCGCAGGCGGGTACCGCGAGCACGATATTCTGGTCGTGACCGACGATGGCGCGGACAACATTACCGGGTTTCCCTTTGGACCAGAGGCAAACGTGATCTCCTGACACGCGCACAAAAAAGCCCCCGCTGAAAATCGGCGGGGGCAGTTTTGAATAACCTAATGAGATCAAGCGGTTTGTTGCTGGGTCTCTGGCGCGTTCAGCGACACAACAGCCACGACCGTCGCACCAAGGATCCAGTAATACGCGGCCTCCAGCCCTGCAAAGCCGAACACAAACGGCGCAGCAAGGAACGCAAGTCCGACCGCGAAGTCCACAGCAAGGTGCAGTTTGAACGGAAGAATGCGGATGACGCCAAGATGATGATCCGTCAGGACCGTCAGCACGAAGGCGGCGATGCCTGTGACAATGGACAGCCAGAACGCCATCGGATTCACAGCGCCCAAGCCAAGCAGAAACGGCATGGCAATCAGGCCCAGCGCCACAGGGTAATCAAGATAGGCGTGCAGGTTTTTCGTAATGAAGTTCATGGGACAGAGTCCTTTCCTGTTGAGTAGGTCTTGTGAAGGAACCGGAGGCCTCAGGTGACGCCCCCGGCGGGGGAGTGAGATCAACCCAGATTGGCCGACCCGAGGGGAATGCTGAATTGCGAGCACCAGACGACGAAGGCGTCAAAGGCAGAGATATCGAGGCTTGCGGGCACCTTGTAGCGCTGCTCGCCAGTCAAGGCGTTCAGCTCCGCGAACTCACTGGCTTGCACGAACTCTCCGTTCACAGAGAAGCCAAGTGTTGGTGACGGTGCTCCGTCAAGGGAGAAGTCATCCCCCAGAACCACGTATGTGGCGCCGTCAACGTCTTCGATTGTCACGGTTCCCGTGGTGATGTGGTCGCTTTGTCCATAGAACTGTCCAGTTTGTCCGGCTTCCGCAGCGACGACAGGGGACAGCGCACCCAATGTCAGGGTCACGAAGACGGATGCAGCGGACACACCCAAAACGGTTTTGCGAGCGATGGAGAGAGGCATAGTCTTTTTCCTTTAGGTCATAAGCGGCGCAAGGACGTCGCGGTGTCTGTATGACCAGCAAGATGTGAGTTAGGAACTGATTGGTCAACAACCGCACAATCACATATGCATCACGGTGACGTGAGTTCTTGACCAATCGGTTCCTTTTCTTATGTATAAGCCCAGAAACAAGGACGACACGTATGGCCAGACCGCGCAGCTTTGACGCAGACACCGCATTGGACGCGGCGACCGCAGTGTTCTGGGAACGGGGCTATGACGGGGCCGGGCTCAGTGACCTTTTGGATGCAATGGGGATTCAACGCGGCTCTCTCTACAAAGCATGGGGGTCCAAGAAGGGGCTCTTTCTGGCCTGCCTCGATCGCTATTACGCTTTGCATGTGCGCCCGGCCATCGAACTCCTGTCAGGACATGGTGTGGGCGCGGACATGACCGGTGACGCCCGAGTAGAGACCGTGTTCAAAGCGCAAGACCGACGTGGTTGCCTGTTGTGCAATACAGCAGCCGGCGCCGCGGGAACGGACGCCGACATCGCCCAATATGTCCGCCGCCAATTGGATGAACTGCAATCCGCGTTCGAAATCGCAGTCGCGGCGTCAAACCCACCGGCGACTGACGTTGCCCCTCAAGCTGAACAATACGTGCGGCGCTACATCGGGATGCGTGTTCAGCAACGTGCAGCCGCCTAGGTTATCCCGCATCTTCTGATCCCAAACGTCGCTGACGCTGCGTCTGCGCCAAGCTCTTTCGACGACTAGAACTTGCTTATTTCTGCGCCAACGCACACATTACGGTCCAAGAAAACAAAGTGGGGCATAAGACCCCGAAAATCAGGGAGAACACCGCAATGGCATATGCCGGGATTGAAGACAGGAAGGCCATCGAAGCCGAAGGTCCTTACGAGGATCGTGACCTGCCCAAAACGCTGCACCAGATGCTCAGCAAAACAGCGGCGAAATTCCCGAACCACAACGCGGTGAGTTACCAGATTTTCTCTGGCCCAAAGGACAAGGCCGAGACCCTCACGTGGTCACAAATGCTGGCGCGCACCAACCAAGCAGCGAACCTGTTCCGCTCCCTTGGTGTGGGTCCCAACGATGTAGTGGCGTATGTTCTGCCCAACTGTAATGAGACGATCTTCACTCTGCTTGGCGGCGCTGTTGCCGGCATCGTGAACCCGATTAACCCGCTTCTGGAACCCGAACAAATCGGCTCCATCCTGCGCGAAACCAACGCCAAGGTCGTCGTGACCCTGCGCCCCTTCCCGAAAACGGATGTGGCGCAAAAGGTATCCGAAGCCGTGCGTCATGCGCCCAATGTGAAAACCGTACTTGAGGTTGACCTCAACCGCTATGTCACGCCACCCA
>CAZDXI010000035.1:13283-16200 GCA_964509095.1 uncultured Rhodobacterales bacterium | reverse complement strand
CTGGGCAATGACATCATGGATACGTACAACCTTGCCTATTCCAATGACAATTGGACTGAGTACCGCACGCAAGGAAGTACAGATACGGTCGATGCTGAGCTGTTTTTGCCAAAGCCCGGGCAAGTATCCTTCACCAAGAAGGTGCGCAACTGGCTGGCGGGGCGATCGGTTCTGTACCGGATCGCTACACAGAACGCCTTGTTCGACGGTGCGCGCCAACAGCAGGAACTGGACAAGTCCTCCACTGCAATTGTGTATGAGCACTTGGGCGGCAGTGTTGTGTTGGATGCCAATGCTCGACTTTCGTTTACGGCCGTTGACGATGCGCGCATTCAAGAAGGTATGCGCATTATCGAACAAGCCTTGGCCGACATTGCCAGCTTCACACAAGACCAGGGCATGTCCCTGCATGTCGCGATCATGCCGGTGCGCGAACATGTGTTCTTCCGGATCAATGATAACGTCCTCGCAAACGATCCTGATATGCAAAAGCTGGACGAGAACCTCGTCGCTTTGCAGTCACAATTGGAAGCTGTGTTAACCCAAGCAAACATTTCATATACCGATTTGCGTCCGGTTATGGAAAAAGCACTGGATGAAAATATGATCTATCCGCCAACGGATGGTCACCCGAATGCGGCGGGGTATGCCGTGGTTGCGGAGCATCTTGCGCCGCTGATCAATTCTTTGACTGTGTCTAACTAGGAAAGCTGTTCACCGTGTCTGACGTCTCATCTCATACAGAAGTGGAAATGGGCTCTGAAAAGTCCTTTGGACTGGTCTTTGCCGTCGTTTTCGCGATCATCGCTCTGTGGCCGACTGTGTTCCACGGGAACAGCCCGCGCATCTGGGCGCTGATCGTTGCAGCCATTTTCCTGGTACTGGCCTTTGTTGCGCCGCAAGTCTTGAAGCCGTTGAACAAGCTTTGGTTCAAGTTCGGCATGTTGCTGAGCAAGATCATGGCGCCGATTGTTATGGGCATCATTTTCTTCATCACCGTGACGCCTATCGGCCTGATCCGCCGTATGAAGAACCCAGACCCACTTAACCAGAAGTTTGACGCCGAGGCGGACACGTACTGGATCGCGCGGGACCAGGAAATGGCCAAGCAAACGTCGATGCGCAAGCAATTCTAAGTCTGAAACAGACACTAAATTACGGAGCCAACTGATGTCTTTTTTCGCTGAACTCTGGGACTTTTTGAAGGTCCGCAAGAAATTCTGGATGCTGCCGATCCTGTTTATGATGGTGATCTTGGGTGGCCTGATCGTTCTGACGCAAGGCTCCGCAATCGCACCGTTCATCTACACGGTTTTCTGATCCGGGTGCTTTGAAAACAGGCCGGGCGCATTCAAGCAGGATGCCCCGGCGCAACACGAACCAATATGTAAGGGTTAAGGCTCATGACGGCCATTCTTGGTGTTTCTTCGTTCTACCATGACAGCGCGGCCGCGTTGGTGGTTGATGGTCAAGTGGTTGCGGCTGCACAAGAAGAGCGGTTTACGCGCAAAAAGCACGATGCCGGATTCCCACATGAGGCGATCTCTTATGTGTTGGAAGCCGGTGGACTGAGCCTTGCCGATGTCGATCATCTGGCATTCTACGACAAGCCGTTCCTGAAGTTTGAACGCCTGCTGGAAACCTATGTGGCGAACGCGCCGCGTGGCTTCAAATCCTTCCAAATGGCGATCCCGGTCTGGATCAAGGAAAAGCTTTTCCAGAAAGACCTGATGCTGAAGGAACTGAAAAAGCACGATCCCGAAGCCAAAAAGACCTTCCGCGAACGTTTGCTGTTTGCAGAACACCACATGAGTCACGCGGCCAGCGCATATTACCCATCGCCATTCGAAGAAGCCGTCGTGTTAACGCTGGATGGTGTGGGTGAATGGGCCACGACCACGGTCGCAATCGGACGCGGTAAAGACCTTGAAATGGTGAAGGAAATTCACTTCCCGCACTCGCTTGGTCTGCTTTATTCTGCTGTGACTTATTACACCGGGTTCAAGGTGAACTCTGGTGAATACAAGGTCATGGGCCTCGCACCCTACGGCGAACCGCGCTTCAAGGATGTGATGCTGGACAAGTTGGTGGACCTGAAAGAAGACGGCTCGTTCCGTCTTGATCAAGACTATTTCAACTACGCCACCGGGTTGACCATGACGAACGACAAGTTCTCTGATCTGTTCGGGCGTCCTGTGCGTCAGGCTGAAGATGACCTGCTAGACCAGTTTCACATGGACATGGCGGCATCCGTGCAGGCAGTCACCGAAGAAATCGTGCTGACCATGACTCGGTCACTGGCTAAGGAATACGGTATTCCGAACCTGTGTATGGCGGGTGGTGTTGCACTGAACTGTGTGGCTAACGGGATCATCTTGCGCGACGGCGCGTTCAAGAACCTGTGGATTCAACCTGCTGCTGGTGATGCGGGTGGTGCTCTTGGTGCTGCTTACGCCGCCTATCACCAAGAACTCGGTCAAGAGCGCACGGTTGATCCGTCTGCGCGGGATGCCATGAAGGGCAGCTATCTTGGCCCAGTCTACGAAACACCGGATATTGAAAAGCGCCTGACAAATGTGGGTGCAAAGTTCACCACACTTGATCAGGAAGAAATGATCCAGACCGCGGCACAGGGCCTCGCAGATGGCAAGGCTGTCGGTTGGTTCAATGGTCGCATGGAATTCGGCCCTCGCGCGCTGGGCGGTCGGTCGATCTTGGGCGATCCGCGCTCTGAATCCATGCAGAAGACGTTGAACCTCAAAGTGAAGTTCCGCGAGAGCTTCCGTCCGTTTGCACCATCCGTACTGCGCGACGATATGGCAGATTGGTTCAATCTGGATGGCGACAGCCCGTACATGCTGCTGGTTGATCACGTGAAAGGCGACAAACGCCGCGAGATGACGCAGGACGAACAGGA
>CAZDXI010000035.1:0-13183 GCA_964509095.1 uncultured Rhodobacterales bacterium | reverse complement strand
ATGGGGACGGACATGGATATGCTCGTGGTCGGCAATACTGTGATGATCAAGGACGAACAGGATCAATCGCTCGCCGAAGACTACAAGAACAAGTACGAGCTCGACTGATTTCACGACTATAGCAGCGCGCCGAGCCCTTGATTCCAAAGGGTGATCGCGCGGCTGACATTGCGGCGGTCCTGCGCGCTCAAAGCTTCGAGTGGTGCGTTGTTGTTACCAAGCGCCATTTGAACCGCGCGCCGGACCGAGTCCGCGAGGGCAGGGCCGAACCCATCGTATTCTTGCAGGGTTGCGCTTGTATCTGGCCACCGCGCGGCGGAAATCCGCGTCTTCAGCCGGTCAAACATCGCTTGTGGCAGTTGTGGCGGTGCCGATCCGCCAGAACGGGATGTGGTGAGAACCTCTATGTCCTGATCTTGGGGGCGATCTGTGCGAGCTTGTGCGGTTTGAGCGTCGAGCGCGGCGGTGTTTTCAGTGGCCTGCGTATTGGCTTGCGCGTCGTTCTCAAATCGGGACTGAATCGACACTTGCCGCACCAATCCACTGACCGGGGTAAGGGTCGTGTCCAGTACCTCGGCCTTTGCTTCCATCGTTGAGTTCACATAGTTGTCTGCAATCCCTGTGCCCAGATCATGAGTCACATCCGTGATCTTCACATGATAGCGCACCCAGAGACGGCGGGTGTTGACCCAATCCTTGACCGCCTCTTCGATGGACCGGCTGTGCTGCGAATTTGCATAGGCCGTAATCGGGAACAGGTTTCGTCCAACACCAAGCCCACCGACATTGTCGTTCAGCAAGTGCCCCTTGATGAAATTCGCATTGGCACGGCGGCTATGAGCAAACCCCGTGGGCAATTTTGAAAACAACGTACGCTGGCCTGAGGGGCCAGAACCTTCCGGATGATCGGGACCAAGCGGCATGGCCATCATTTCCATCCCCACTGTGTCACCCCCAAGCGAGCTAGAGGTATGCACGATCTGGGTTAGACGGTCATCGCCACCGGGAATGCCGCGCCCGGTGAGGGGCTCATGCACGGTCAGTTCAAACTCAGGGTTGATCTTACCCTTGATCTTGAACCCGGACTGAAAGTCGCCCTCATACCCGAGCGAGGTCAGCCGAAACCGGTTCTTCACGCGCGGGAAATAATCATCCAACGTGTCCGAATTCGACGCCTGAGCTGACGCCATTTCCAGTACGCGCCGGGCGGTGTTCAGGTCTTCTTGCTGTTGCGCAGGTGTGCGGTTCGCCGGCACCGCGTCTTCGTCCAGCATCGCCAAAGAAATCCCATTGGGATAACGCGGCTGATCTTCGGGCGGGGCCTGATCTGGCGGTACGGTTCCGGCTGCGTTCGGATCTGGCGACGCGGCATTATCTACGGCTTGGGACTGCGCAGCGGGGTTGTTGCTGGGCGGTGGCGTGTTGCCATCCGGCGCATCATTTGCCCCGCCCGCATTTGCCCCACCAGGTGTCCCTCCGCCTGAGGGCGCCTGAGGTTCCGGCGGGCTTTCACCTTGCGCCGCTTGCGCCTGTTGCTCTGCCGGGACGGCCGCCTCGCGCTGCTCCTGCAATTGGCCACGCCATTCGGCCCGGTTTTGCAGAGCCTCGCGCGCACCAGATGGCGCCGGACCATCCTCGGGCATGGCGTCTTGGATCAGGCTTGATGTGTCGACCTCGCTGGAATTGAACTCGATGGTGGGGGCTTCGGGCTGGCCGAAGGTGTAGTTCATGGTGGCCTGCAAGCCCAGATCGGGGCCGACGGGCATCGTGTACTCCGCCAGTTCCCAGGTTCGTTCCCAGACGGTGATCCACGCGGCTTCGACTTCGGCCCAGGCATTCAGACCCATCTTGAGCCGCGCGCCCGCAGCCAGTGTTGCGACCCCTTCGATGGACCAGTCGCCGTCCGCATAACTGAGCGTCGGCACAACCGAGATCGCGCCATAAAGTCCCGCAGTTGCGACGCCTTCAATTCCACCGGTCAGAGAACCCAGCACCACGTCGAGGCCGAGCCCTGCGCCGAACGCCACATACCCTTCGACAAAAGCGGGGATATAGAGTTCGCCAGAGATATCAAAGCTCGGGTCCGCCTCTTCAGAGCCAATCGTATAGGACCCGGTCACCCGGATATTGCGGAACACGCCAGGGCCGATTCCTGCGCGCACCCCGGCGCGCACACGGATCACAGCGACAAGGATCGCCCAAAGCGGAATGTTCTGGGAATAACGAAAAAGCTCTTTGTCATCGCGCCATTCGGGAAAAAGTTCATAAGGTTCGGTCACAAGGATTTCGCCTGACACATCCACACCGCCTTCAGGCAGGATCGTGGCCGTCAGCGTGCCTTGCAAACCGGGCATCAACTGCGCTGTCACGCTGCCAGATCCGCCCAGTTCAATGCCGCCTTCATCGTTCTGCGATATTCGGATGGTGACGGTCCCAGACAGTTTGCCGTCATCCGCCGAATAGTTCAGCGTGGTTTCCCCGCCCCAACGTCCCTGTTCATAGGTGACTGTGACGTCTCCGGTGAGCCCCGGAAGCAAGGCCGTGTCCACAGGAACAGCGACGGACCCGGACAGATCGTCATTGGTGACACGTGCGCGCAAGGTCACCGTGTTCAGTCCCGGAATGGTCAGGCTCGCCTCGCCCGAGATGTCAAACCCATCTGCACCATAATCCCCGCTGATGGACGCTGTGCCTGCGGGACCAAAATCCGCCTGCATGGAGCCGCTCAGCCCGATGGCCCCGTCCGCACTAAGCCGCGCGGTGATTGACCCGCTGGAGATCGGCATCGCCTCGGGCATTTCATTGGCGGCAATTGTCATGGAGCCAGAGATATTCCCGGCGCTGACCGTGACCGTGCCGGAGAGTTCTTCGAGGAATGACACGTCTCCATCGAAGCTGCCCGAGCCGGCGGGCTTCCCATCTCGTCCGAGCGCGAGGGAAGAGATCGAGATTGATCCAAGACCCGCATACCCGGCGCCAAAATTTGCGATGCTCAGATCAACTGCACCGTTATCATAGGCGATATGCACCATCCCTGCGCTGAGCGTCAGATTGGGCACAGGTGTGGTCTGCTGGTTCACACCGACATCTGCGGTCGCACGGATATTTCCAGTGCTGTCGGCGGAGATGTCAGCGGAAATCTCATCCAGAAACGGCGGTGTCAGGGTGATCTGACCTGTCGCGCTGAACCCGGCCTCGTCAAAGGTGATGTTGACAGTGCCATTGCCAAGGTCCGTGTAGGTCAGCGTCATTGTGCCGGAGCCGGACAATTTCCCGTTTAGCAGCGACAGGGAGGCTTCCCCGGATGCACTGACGCGCCGTCGCGATGCGGCGGGCACAAGGTTGTTGGCCACGACAGTGCCGCTCGCGGAGAGTGTGCCATCCTCGGACATGGCAAGGCGTACGCGCGCGTTACCCAGCCCGGGGGCGTCAAAGGCGCGGTTCAAGGTGCCGTTCACTGTTACAATGCCCCGGCGGTTAACATTCACTGTGATATTGCCATCCGCCAGCGTAGGGATGTCGATGGCTGTAGTCAGGCGCAGGCTTTTGCTGGATCTGCGGTACTGCATCGCGGTCAGCCGCAAACCGGGCACCGGCAGGGTCAGGCGTTCCAACGCCGCTTCGGGCGCCCTCAGGTCTTCGGCGGAGACGCGAAACTCTCGTCCCGCAAAGCGCGCAATGAAGTCGCCGGTCTCGTCGTCATACCCAAGAACGCTCGGCGCGGGGCCGGTATCTGTGTCCCCCGCTTGGCGATCTGCCGGAGTGTCGTTTTGAGGGGGTTGCGCCGTGTCGTTCCTTGGCGGGGCTGGTGGGGCCTCAACAACTGCCGGTGTATCAGTCATCCGCCCGCCCCTTCGCGTGTGACAGAGAAGTACGCACCGAAATTGGCGCGCATAACCGGTTTGCCTTTCTTGGTCAGCGTGTCAGCGATTGCGTGGGCCAGATCGGTCATCGTAATCTCGTCACCCCGTGCGCAAGCGGCATAGGCCGCATCAAGGCAGGCATTTCGAATTTCTGCACCCGTCAGATCGTGACCAGACAACCAGTCAAAATCCAAATCCGCCAAAGGACCAGCGGTCAGCGCGATGCGCTGCCAAAGTGCCTTTCGCTCGGTCTTGGACGGGGCTGGGAAGTCGATCACCACGTCGATGCGCCGCAGAAAGGCCGGGTCCACGTTTTCCAGCATGTTCGTTGTCATAAGGCACAAGCCCTCATGCGCCTCCAATCGTTGCAACAGGTATGCCGTGCCCTGATTGGCATAACGATCATGAGCGTCACTGACCTCGGATCGTTTGCCAAACAGAGCGTCTGCCTCTTCAAACACCAGCGCGCATTTATGGCGCGCTGCTGCGTCGAACAGCTTGTCGAGGTGTTTCTCTGTCTCACCGATGTACTTGGACACAACGCCCGCAATGTTCGCCCGGTAGAGAGGCACCTCCAATGCCTGCGCAAGTGCCGCAGCGGCGGTCGTTTTCCCGGTTCCGGGAGGTCCTTTGAACAGTGCGCTGAAACCAACGGCCTTGCCATATGTGTGACCGAAGCCCCAATCTTCCAAGACATCGCGATAAGAACCCGCCGCATTCCGGAGCCGTTGAATCGCCGCGGAACAGCGCTGTGGCAGAACCAGATCGTCCAGAGTCAAAGTGGTATGAACAGGCGCTGCAATTCCGGAAAACGCATGATCGCGCGTCAAGGTCTCCGGGGTGATGGTATCCGATTTCCGAGACAAAGCCTGTCCCTCCCCACCCAGCCTGAACCAGAGAGCCGGATCACTGGATTGCAGTATCAGACTGTGCGGCGGGTTTTGCGCAAGTCTGCGCTGGGTTTCCGCGTGGAGCTGATCAAACTCGGTGACACAAGGTGTTTTCCCGGCGATTACGGCGTCACGTGCGCCGCACAAGATCAGTTTCAAAGGGTCGTCCGAGGCCAAGGCGCGTTGAGCGGAGATCACTTCAATTTCCGCCCCTTGGTCATGCGCCCAAAGACGCAAGGCGTCTGAAGGCAACTGTGACGCTTCAGCAGGTGCGACCCAGACGCCTTTGGGTACGTGTCGTGGTGGTTTAGGCGCATATCGAAGGATCTGATCCAGAAGATCATCATCCATGCGCAATGGCGTTTCGGTAAGGGGTCTTTCTGACCCGATCCGCAGCAATGCATTGCGGGACAAGACTCCGTCAGCCTGCAAGTATTCTCGAAAGGCGGCCAGATCGAGTTGATGACGGTCCAGCAACCGGTGCGCTACTGCAGGTGTCAGATATCGGCGGGTCAGATCGTCGTTCAGAAACCCGAACACACGGCCAAAGCGCGGGTCAATCGCAGGGGCCGCCGCCAAAAGCATCAAATCCATCGCCGCATTGTCGAGGTTGAATACTTCGTGAAGCCGATGCCAGATCGTGTTTGACGCAAGGCGTTGAGTCTGTAAATCCTGTTCGGCCTGCGCAATCTGAGCCATGGGAACTGCAGTGCCAGAGGCTTGCAATTGGCCAGCCATCTCGGCCAGCATTGCTTCTGCTTCTTCCCCGTTCAACAGCAGTCCTGAAAAACCTTCCTGTCCGGCTGACCCGCGCAAGGCTCGGTGCAACGCCACTTCGTGCCGCAACCGAAGCGCCAGAACTGTCAGCGCAGATTCCAGCCAATCAACGCCGTGGGTTGTTGGAGGATCGTGCGCAGTCATGGCCCGTCCACCAGTGTCAGGATCAGTCTGCGGTCCGCCAGATGCGCAACAGGGCCGCGATCACCGGTCAGCCCGCCCATCTCCAACACGATAGCGAGCGGCATGCCGCGCAATGTTACATGCACCGTGTCCTCCGACACGTCGATGCGACCGGGACGTTCCAGAAATTGCTGGCGCAGATAAGAACGGGATGAGGTCTGCAGTCCAGACAATCCAGCGGCAAAACGCGCCATAAGCACATCTGCCCAACCAGCTAGTCCTACCCGTTGCGTGGCTCCGGCCAAGGCCGTGTCAGGGATGTGCAAAGGCGGCGGAACCTCAGGTGCAAACGGCGCATCCGCTGGGATTGGGAAAAGCGTTGAGAACGTCGGATCATGTATTTCAGTGTCGTCGCCCAACAGGTGTCTTGCGAGCTTGTTCAACGTCTCTGGGTGGCGCGCGTCGCCCGGAAGGTGCCCGGGGATCAAAGGCAGAATCAAAGCGATCCCGGCATGTGGTGAGGTAATCGAAGTTCCGGACTTGGTCGCGTCGGAGGCCATTTGACTGGAACTTTGCTCTGCGTCGGGAGTAGTGGCAGGTTTGGCAGGATCTCTTGACCCGAGGTTCGCCATCTCGGCGCACAGGTCTTCATCTTTCACAACATTGGCCAGAGCCGACGCGCAAGGCCCCGATGGCACGACTGTTGCGATTTCGGCTTCGCTGAGATGAGCTTTCAAGGGGCGCCCAGACGTCAGGAACGTGTCTGCCGCTGCGATTGCACCGGCGCAAACGATCAAGCTGTCAAAGTCCGCGCGACCCGGCATCTCTGACTTGGCGGCCAATGTGTTGAGTATTGTTTGCACCGCCTCGAATTGCAGTCTGTCGTCGACGGCCTGATGCCGTGACTGCAATGTCGTTCTAAGCTCGTGCACACTTGGTGTGGTTGGACCGTCAGGCATCAACTTGTTAAGTATTTGGTCTAGCTGTCCCGGAGCCAGCCCTGAAAAAACGTCGGCTGAATCCGCGTGTTGCGACAAAGCCCAGAATACGGACGGTCCGCCAGTGACCATAACTTCGGCAATCGCTTGCGCTCGCGTGAGGTGGCGCAGGGGCGCAAAGTCCGTAAAGACCCAATCCGGCAAATCGGAGAGTCCCGCCATCACACGCAGGAAATCGGCGACGTATTGCGCGCGGTTCGGCCAATAGAACATCCCGTCAGACACCATCTGCGCCGAGGTGAGGGCTGGGGCGCGTTTCAGTTGCTCCATCAAGTGTCGTGCCATCCGATCTGCGATTTGCTGGCCCGACAACGGACCGTCGAGGGACACTTTCAGCCGCAGTTTTTCGATCCGGATGACTCCATCCTGCCCGGCAAAGGCATGATCCAACGCATGTCCCATCGCTTGCGGGACGCGGTGACGCATGGCGTGATCCAAGGGTTGAACCCAAGACTGCGCGGCTCCGGCTGGAACGTTTGCGCGGGTTTGCATGCGGGATATGGCAAGACGATGTGTGCTCATGGGTTAGAACCGGACGCGCGGCCCCATACCTTCGAGCTTGCCAACACTGCGTTTCAGTACCTGCACCTCTTCTGCGTTGATACCAAGAATGCCTTCCAATTCAGCGCCATCCCGACGGATGATGTCGGTTACGGTGACACCAGCTTCTTCTGCGGCGGCGATCACGGATGGGCGTGTGACAATGTCGCGCTCTGCCGCGCCGAGCCTCTCGCCTGCATCATGCGTGACGACAAACCGACGCAGCGGTACGGAGGGGCCGGGATTGATAACGGGTTCGCGACCTTTCACAAGCAGGCGCGTTGTATTGATGAACCACCGGGCTTGTTCAGCCGTGATGTCGATTTCGGACATAAGATCGACAGGGGTGCTGTCCACAACCGTATTGACCGTGATTTGGCGTGCTTGCAGGCGGGCGATGATACCCTTGTATTCGGCTTCGCGTACGGTGCCGACGATACCCGGGTTGGCAACAATGATTTCGTCGCCCCACAAAATTGGTGGGCGCCCGCCGCCGCCATTGTCGTCGTCATCATCATCGTCGTCTTCAATGGGTGGTTCGGAACGCTCACACAGACATGCGGTCAGGAATTGCTGAATAACCGCGACTGGCAGCAGGCGCTGGCGCACGGATTGGTCGACACTCAACATGCGTCCATCCCAGACGAGACGGCCAAGGACCAGCAATCCACCTTCGGCCTCAGCCAGAGACATGGGCACCGGGCTTCCGTCGCAGATGACAGACCGCATCTTTGCACAGTCGGGCGGCGGAGTGACGTGCCCGTCTGGCGCACCACATCGCAGTTCTACTGTCACCCGATTGCACGAACGCGTGGGAAACATGGCGTTGCCCGGATGTTCACAGTCAAGGGGCAAACCCGGACGCGGCGCCGCCGGAACCCATTCGGATTTCAGAACAACCCAGACTGCCAATCGTGTCCTTTCCGGACCGGGTGCAGGCGGCACAGGGCGACCTGTTTCATCCAGTTTGCATCCCGGATCAGACGGGCCGCAACAGTCGAACATGCGTTCTAAGATCTGGTTTGTTGTGACGTCGCTGGGCAGGAAAAGCTCCTCGCCATCCGGAGCCACTCCGTACCCATTTTGGACGGTCATAATATATCCGCGTTCCGACAGCACGACAGAGAGCTGTAACCCAGCAACTATGCCCCAACCATGCAACAAACGCCGCATCCGCCAGAGCGCTTGTGTGTGGCTATCTCGATCCAGTGTCAGGTCGCTGGCATGCACCACCGCTCCATCCGAGTAGAGTGGTCCTTTGATGCCAGTGTTGATCTTTTCCAGAACGCAATCACAGGTTCCATCGGCCATGTCACGCCCTCCCTAAACTCTAAACCAAGACACGAAGATGCCGCCGGGCAGCCCATCCCAAGAGGGCGGTTCGGTGCGCAGCACGTGCCCGTTCAGAGGTTTGCCTTCATCTACGGTCAGGAACCGATCAGCATAGATCACGATCCGCAAAGACGAGCGCTCCGGGATACTGAGATCGAGATTGTCTTGCGCCCTCAGTACAAAACCCGGAGATTTCTCAGGTGCACCAGAGGCTTGGTAATTGGACAGAAAGCCCGTCGCCGGGTCGATATCGCCCGGGTCGTATTCAATGGGGAGCATCTCGATCCGCGTCAGCGTGGCCCAGGGCGAAACCTGCCGGCTGGTGTCAAGAATCTGCAATTCCACCACATGCGGCAGCAGTGTCGTCAGATCGACAGGTTCGGAAAAGGCAACACCGATGCCAAGTTCCCGCAGAATTTTCATGAACTCTTCGGGGCCATCGGCGGGGTAAGCCAGCCCTTCGAACCAGCTGAGACCAACGATGTTGTTCGTGTCAAAGGACGCGACACCGGGTGGGCCTTCCGGACCTTCTGGACCGGGCAAGCCGTCCGCCCCATCGGCTCCGTCTTGACCATCAGCACCATCCAGACCGTTGCTGCCCGGCTCCCCACGGGGGCCCGGCGGGCCTTCTGCCACACCACGTGCCAAAATGCACAGGATCGCGTCGCGGAGCGCGCTGGCAGAGGGCACGATCACCCGCAATGTGTCGTTGTCGATGCTGGCTTCGCCCTCCACCGCTTTGTCGGCGTCGCGCATGACGGGGCGCGCAGCAGCGTCATAGTTGGGCAGATGGGCCAACAGGACCTGATGATCGTCGCCTTCGCAACTCGCACAGCCCTCCAGCGCGGCGGTCATGTGTTTTTCGCAATCCGCAACAGAGATATCGACAATCGCCACCAGCCCGCGATTTGGCTCTGCTTCACTGTCACCATCGCGCAAAGACACATAGATCGTGCTGCCGTTTTGGGTCTGGGCCATGTTCCAAGGAACCCCGTCGAGGCGCACGGTGTTAGCGTCAAAGCCGACTTCCAGCGGGGCTTCGTCACTGGCGCGCAGTGGTTCGATTTCGACCGGCGTCAGGATCGTTTGGCCTTCGCCGGTTTGCCCGGTCAGGAACGCTGCAATTTCGGTCGGGGCCAGCAGCATGTCGGCGGTTGTCATTTCCAGCAAAGCACCACGCCCGGCCTTTTCAACGCGGTTGTCATCACCCGTGATGGCAAAACGCCCAAGGAAAGTCTGGTCCTCCGACGAGGCCGCCACATAAAGCAAGCTGCCATCGGGTGAGAACCGTAAGGCGCGGATGTTGAAATCTTCGTTCGCATCCCCGGGAAGTTCGAATTCCTTGATCCGCGCGGCCGCCAACAGATTGTCGCTGGCACCCGTTAAGTCGCCGGCGTGCAGTTTCGCGATGTTGATCAAGTAAGTCTGGTTCGCAGCGGCAGGCGCGCCCGAAGACAGGATCAGCCAGCGATCATCTGCGCTGACATCCATCAGGGTGGCGGGGCCTCGGAAATCGCTCTCTTCCGCGCCGACGGCATGAGCCATGCGCGCGCGCACCAACGGGTCTGGTTGGTTGCCCGCCGGGTCATCGGCGAGCCATGCTTCGAGCGTGTCCGACGTAAAGGTTGTGAGCACAGAACTGGTGCCGGTGCGCGTGGACAGCACGAACAACTCGCCTGTGCCCGGGGACACGGCCAGTCGTTGTACGCGGCCATCGATCTTGATGATCCCTGCTGGATTTGCACTGCTGGTCACGTCGGTGACGCGCCACACTGCAACCGCCCCGTCTTCGCCATCCATTGCAGCAAAGGCCAGCCCCCCAAAGCGGGAGGCCTTGGTCTGCCCGATTGTCGGCGTGCCTTCGGCAATTGCCTCAAGGTCATGCGTGGCGGTGTCAAAGAAGTGCAACCGGCCAGAGCCGTCTTCGGCGGCATTTTGAACGCTGACCTGCACCCGGTTTTCGGTGTCGTTTACGTCGACAAAGACCGGTTCTTCGGCCTCGAAGGACAGGGTGTTGGCCCACTTGAGAGAGGGCATTGCGCTGAACACGCGTGGCTGCGCGTCCGCGTCGGTGACCGAAGACAAGACGATCTCAAACCCTTCGCAAACGCGAGAGAACTGCAGGCCATCTGGCGCATCACAGCTTGGTAAAATGGTTGGGATCGGGTCCGCGCCCGTGTCGCAGCGGCGGATACCGACGGCAAGATGGCGCGAACCATCCAGCCTTGCAACCAGATCGGGATCCTCCTCCAGCAGTTTGGCGATATCGATCAGACTGCGCGTTTCGACGACGATCTCCTGCCCGCAACAATCCAGAGCGAGGCCCGGTTCAATGACCAGATGATCGCGCCGACACCCGGGCGTGGGATGTTCGATGATCTTGAGCCCGCACACAGTGCCGATGCCATGCAGCATCGCATTGTGCATCTGGCGGTGGCCCCGATGGTAATCCTGTTCGGCCTGAAAATCGCGCGCTGTCAGAAGCGCACCATCGGTGTAAAGGCTGCGCTTTGGGGTGTGCAGCCCACAAGGCAGGCAGGTGCTGATATCCTTATCGGCCATGACAGTCTCCAATAGATGTGTGTGAAATAGGGTCAGAGGGCAGGCGCAAACCGCGTTCTGTCCCCTTCGTTGAAAAATCAAGTCCGGCACGTCCGGCGCCCAAAGGCTGGCCGCCGCTTATGCCCAAATATGTGTCGAGCCCCGGCGTGGATTGATGCCCAACCACGAGGCCCGGTTCAATAAACCGCAAGTCATACCCCACATGCGCAGGCAACCATCCATCAATCAGGCGTCGCAGGCGTGCTTCCTGTTCCTCCGGAACCGAGGCGCGGGGCAGGATGATCGTCAATCGGTGCGCGTCCGGACCCATGGGCAACGGCACGTGCCCAATGGGCGGCGGTGTCGGCCCTAGACGGAAGTGTTCTACAATGCCCGGCCAAGGCGCCCCAATATCCAGATGCCAGCGTAGCATGCGCGATAAACCCGCTTGCGTGCCGCGTTCGCGCGCGCTGTCGATGGCGTGAGCGATCATCTCGCGCCGGGTCTGCGCGTCCCACGAGGTCAGGAAGGACAGATCGAACCAACTGCCGAGCCATTGCAGCCATTGGCCCTCTGGCACGGCGTAAGGGTCAAAATACGCGCCCATGTCGTCGGCCTGCTGGCGCAGTTCTGCGAAGATCGTATCGAAATAGCTCAGGAACCGGTCGAGGAAATCACGCGATTGTGGATCACTATGGAACGGTGCCGGAAGGTGTTGGAGACCTGATTGACGCGGGCCATAAAGGTCGATGCGATGGATTTCGGGGCTGATGGTCCCGTCCGAAAACAGGTCGATCCATAGCCACAAGTACTGCCCCGGCCCGGATTGAACCAGAGTTTCGGGCAAGGCTCCCGGGGCAATTTCCAACGGCGCAGACCATGCGCTGTCGGGTTGGCGTGTGATCTGGTCTACGGCGATTTCAGCATCGGACGTCAGCGTGCGCACCAAAAGTCTTGCACTGTCGGGAAGCGCCAAGTCCAAGGCAACGCGATCCCACTGGAAGCCACGTTTGCCAGAGTCGATGGCGTCAAAGATCAGCTTGCCGGACAAAGGGATTTCAATCCGCCGCGGCACAGCGATGATTGGCAACGAAGTTCCCGCCAGCCGTCCGTCTCGCGACGTTTCAAGATAGGGGATGCGCAATGGTGTACGCCGCGGCCAGCGCGGATCATCAAAGGTAAAGCCAGTGCCGTCCTTTTGCAAAGCGGGCGGTGTGAGCGCGGCGTCCGTACTTTCAGTTTCCCGCCCCTGAGCGTCGAGGCCAACAACGCGGCCCCGGTCCAGCACCAGAACAACCGGATCACGCGGAGCGTCCGGTTCCATAACCGCCGCGAGGGCGCTTGGTTCCGTGAGTGATGTGCCCTCGCGCATCCAGTCCGGTACCAAACGGAAGGTCGGGTCGTATCGGTGAATCGTGTTTTGTGCGTCATCCGCGATCAGGATCGAACCGCAAGGCAGAACCGTCACCGCAACAGGGCGCCATCCTGGCTGCACTAGGTCTGCGCGCAAAGTCCCGCTGGGCCAGTCGAGGATCAGGACCTTCGTCGTGCCCGCATCGACAATCACCAGATCACCCGTGGGTGTGACCGCCACATCGACTGGCGCGGATAGATGATAGGCATCGCCCGGGTCATCGCGCGGTGACCAGAGTGGCGTGAACGGCTGAGTACCTTCTGTAAGTTCTGTCGCATGTGCGTGCAGCACGACGTGATTGCCGGGGTCGACAAGGAATAAGTAGCCGTCGGAGTGGATCGCAAACCCTTTGGGCAGGGTCGCGCCGCCAAAGCTACCGAAGGATTCGGTTATAGGAAGTGCACTTTTGTTTGAGGGCGCAAGCACCAAAGGCCCATCGCCCTCGGGCACGCCCACTCGCGCAGCCCCGGTTTCGGGCCACCCGATCTTGGGTGAGAATCGCCGGAACGGCGGCTGGATGGGGCGCGGGACGTCAGGCATACCGCATCACCAATTGGATCACATCGCGCTCCAACACAGGAAGTGCGTCTTGGGGTAGGGTCGTGATGTCGCGCGTCTTATCAGGAATGCCTCCGGCGACGTTCAGTACTAATGAAGACGTGCGCGCGACCCCGTCGATGGACAGGATTTGGTCGTAGATATCAG
>CAZDXI010000034.1:0-16664 GCA_964509095.1 uncultured Rhodobacterales bacterium | reverse complement strand
TTACAGCACCACATCACCTGCGGTCAGTTGCGCCAGCGTCATGCCTTCGATGAACACATCGTTGCCACCGCCAAGGTCGATCTTCAAACCGGAACTGCGCTCGCTTGCGGCATCACGAACCTCGCCGATATCAGCAAAGCCATAGGCCTGCAGATCAAGCCGGTCGAGGCCGTTTTCGAAGTCGCGGATACGGTCATTGCCGGAGTCCAGATCGAACACAAACAGATCGCGGAACCCGTCCCCGCCAGTGCCAGAGACACCGCCATAGAGGACATCGTCATCAAGGCCACCGTTCAGTGTGTCGGCGCCGGTTTCTCCAAACAGCACATCTTCGCCGCGTTCACCGTTGACCGTGTCACTGTTCCCGCCGCCGCGCAGATCGTCATTGCCCGAGCCGCCGAACATCTTGTCATCGCCAAGGTTGCCGCGCAGCACATCGTCATCCGCGCCGCCAAACAGGAAGTCCGCATCACGACCCCCATACAGGAAGTCATCGCCGTTCTGACCTTGCAGCAGATCCTTGCCACCAAGCCCGATCAGCACGTCGTTGCCATCGCCACCTTTGATGACGTCGTTGCCGTCGCCACCGATCAGGCGGTCATTGCCAATGTTGCCCAGCAGCGTGTCATTGCCGCCTTTGCCTTTGATGATGTCATTGCCGTTACCACCCGAAATCTCATTGGAGCCCGTGGTACCGATCAGACGGTCAGCATGGGAACTGCCCATCAGATTTTCGATGCTGGTGAAGAAGTCTTTACCCTGTCCACCGCCGACATCCCGACCGGAATAGCGCAGGTCTACTGAGACCCCGCCGCTGGCAAACACATAACAGGCCGTATCAAAACCGACCCCGCCATTCAGCGAGTCATTGCCTGCCCCGCCGTCCAGCATGTCATCGCCAAGGTTCCCGACAAGGGAGTCGTTTCCATCGTCGCCTCGCAGGTCGTCTTCACCCGCGCCGCCGCGAACCGAATCCGCTCCGTTACCGCCGCGTAGCTTGTCGTTGCCAGCCTCACCCCAAAGAGTATCGTGGCCAGAACCGCCCCACAGAGCGTTGTCTGTGTCATCGCCTGTAAGCGTGTCGCGGTATTCGGATCCTTCAAGGTTTTCGATGCTGTAAAGGCGATCCACCCCGTCGCGGCCGCCGACGTCCTGGCTGGCCGTGACGCTCAGGTTAACGGTCACACCACCGCGCGCGAATTTGTAGGACGCTGTGTCTACGCCCGCGCCACCATTGAGCAAATCATCGCCTTCGCCACCGAAGAGCCGGTCATCGCCGTCGTCGCCATAGACCTTGTCGTCGCCAGCATCACCATAGACGGAGTCGTTGCCGGACCCTCCGCGGGCCATGTCATTGTCCGCGCCACCCAATACCGTGTCGTCGTCCTGATTGCCGGAGATTTCGTCTTCGCCGCTTGAGCCTTTGATAACATCGCGCCCGAAGCCACCGCGGATGATATTGGCTTCGCCGTCACCGGTCAGGCGGTCATTGCCAAAGCCTGCATTGATGCCTTCGATACCTGTGATTTCATCCCCGACCAGCCAAGAGACGTTGTTGGTACCGGTCTGGAAGTTGTAGGTGATCGAGGCTGTTGTCGTACCAAGGTCCACCACGTCACGTTTGGAATTGCGCCCATCAAACTTTTCAAAGCCATTGGTCACGATGATTGTGGCACCGGACACACCGCCGATGACTTTCTCGAAACTGGAGAACGTGCCACCGGACGCAACGAGGTATGTTTCCTCTCGAACAAAGAAGTCGGTGTATTCTGCGAAGCCTTCTGTTGGAAGTTCGCGATCATCGTCGCCGTTATCGTTGGCTTTTTCAGGATCACGGGTTTCCAGCGCCATCTGCGGCGTCATGGAGACACCCTTGAACACACGGGTTTCGGTCGCTGAGGCCTCGTTGACCCCGTCATCATCCCGGTCCAGATCCAGCCAGACCGCGCGGGTTTCTTCGAATTCGGCTGTGTATTCGCCTCTTGAGAAGTCGATTATCACTGTTCCGTTTACAGTCCCGAAATCCAGCGTGTCTTCACCTTCGCCGCCGTAAAGCAACTTGTCGCCTGTGCCAATCACGACGGTGTCGTCACCATCGTCAGCAAATACCCGGTCCGACCCGCGACCGGTGATCAAAACGTCGTCGCCGCCCAGACCGTACAGGAAGTCATTGCCGTCTTCGCCTGACAACACGTTTTTACCGCTTGTACCGGTTAAGTTGTCGTTGCCGTTGGACCCAAACACGTTTTCGATAGAGATGAGTGTGTCTGTGCCATGCGAGCCCGTCGCGACACCTTCGGTAAGGTCGACACGCACGCCGCCAAAGTTGGACGCTAGAACGCTGCCATCCAGAGCCTCGGGCGTAGCCCAAGCATAAGACGCCGTGTCATAGCCAGAGCCACCATCAAGTCGGTCGCTACCTGCGCCGCCATGCAGGAAGTCACGCCCCGCACCGCCTTGCAGGTTATCGTTCCCCGTTCCGCCATAGAGCTTGTCTTTGCCGCCTTCGGCGATGATTACGTCGTTCCCCCCGCGCCCGATGAACTGTTCGTCCGCATTGGTCCCGGTGAACTGGTCGCTGCCATTGCCGCCGATGAGTTCTTCGAACCCCTCCAGCGTCATATCCACTTCACCTGCGCCGCCGCTAGCCGTGCCGAGATCCAGAGACGCGATCACGCCAGCGCTTGATTGATCAAAGGCCAGCTTGTCCCAGCCTGTGCCACCATCGGCATGACCTTCGAAGCGTTCTACCTCAAGGTAGTCATCATCTGCACCTAAATACGCACGGCTTTTGTGGTCGCTGTTGTCAAAGGTCACATCATCATTGCCGGTGCCGCCATAGACAATGCCGTTGCCGCCACTTTGGATGTTCACACGATCATTGCCAGCCCCGGCAAAGACTTGTACCGAGCCTTTTGATGCATAGACGTCGTCATCTCCGTCCATCATCCGAAAGATTCCGACATCCGACCCGCCGGGCCGGAAATCGATCCGGTCATCGAAATTGCCGAACCTGATCTGTTCGAACTCTCTCGGTTTCAAGGTCATGTAACCGGTGTTGGATTGGTCAATCCTCCCGGTTTCCGTTGTCTTGGCCGCACGCAATTGCAGACTGATGGAGGCTTCCTTTTTGTAGAACCAACGCGCATCATTGATGGCGGTCAGATCCAGAACGTCCGTTCCTTGGCCTCCGCTGACCTGCAGGGCCGTCGCACCGTCTTCGACATATTCGACAATGACGGTGTCATTGCCGTCGCCACCGTCGATGTTTTCAGAGCCTCGGGTATAGATCGTGTCGGCCCCACCCGCGCCATGCAGCCAGAAGGCCTTGGCATCGCCATAAAGAACATCGCCTTCGTCCGAGCCCATATAGGCTTCGATCCCGATGGCCGTGTCCGTGGCAATCCACGTTCCAGTGTCATCAAACCGCTTGATCTTGCCAGTAGCACCGTCGATTTCGACCTTTTGGCTTTTGGCGAACCCGCTGAAGTGTTTCCTCAGTTCGGTTTTGTAATCTGCGACGCCGCTGCCGAGCAGATCAAAGCGGATCGTGTTGAAGGTCGAGGTGTAGCTGAGCCAATCGGTTTTATCATCAACGGCGTCGTCTTCGTCTTCGATGCGTTCATCGCCTCCAAAGTAAACATCGCTGACTCCTGCCACGGCCTTACTGGCCGAAATAAGAATGTCGCGGCCTTCCCCGCCTTTCACTGTGTCGGACCCGGCACCGGCAAGTGCAATGTCGACCTTGCCGCCGTTCAGTTCGATGTAATCATTGCCGCCAAACGACGACACGATGTCAATTCCATCGCCAGTAAAGATCGTGTTGGCCACATCCGTCGCGTAGATCCAGTGGCCCCCATCGGGCGCAATCACAAGGTTTTCGATCCCCACCAGCGTGTCACGTCCGTAACCCTTAAAATTAGCGCGTGACACACCATCGCGCAGATCGATCCGGAACGCATTATCCACACCTTCAAGTATCTGATACGTGTCCCGTCCCGCACCGCCGTCTACGTAATCATCACCGACGCCGGGGATAATCGTGTCATTGCCCGTCCCACCAAAGATGCGATCGTTCTGCACGGACCCGAAGATCCGGTCGTTGCCACGATAGCCGTAGGCGATGTTAGGTTCGGAATCGCTGTCTGATTGCAGGAACATCAGATCGTCATAGGACCCGGTCACACCGAAGTTGGTATCACCTTCAAGGACCGACGGGCCCATGATCGAAAAGATCAGTTCCTCTCCACTGAAGGAGATATCGGTAAAGACAACCTGATCCTCGAAATCGAGCGACACAAGCGTGTCACGCCCGGTGCTGGTCGACTTGTTCTTGGGCAGCAGGTGATTGACGAAGAAGGTTTCGGTATTCGGAAGGCGCGACAGTTCATATTCGGAGAAACTGGCATCGAAATAGAACAGATCAGCGCCGGCGCCGCCATCAATCAGGTCAGAGCCTGCTCCGGCAATGATGATGTCGTCACCGCCCCCTGCGCGAATAATGTCATTGCCACCCAGCGCATCCATGATGTCACGACCGTCGTCACCGGTCAAAACTTCCGGGAATAGCGAGCCCCACACAGTCGCCCCGGATTCTGGCTTGTTCACGTTGCCGCCAAAGAACAGATCTTCGACGTCACCAAGCCATTCCTGCTGGCCCAACCAATCGTTGAGGAAGTCAGACAGATAGTTCTGCAGCGTCTGGGCGAGTTCGATGAATTTGTCGAGCAGATCGATGCTGGGCAGCAGCTTTTCGATCTGGTCAGAGACCTTGTCGAGCAGCTTGTCGATGCCGAGGTTTTCGGTCACGAAATTGATGATTGGATCGACGATCAAACCGACAATGAAGTCGATGGCATTAAGCAGTGGCTTGATCGGTTCAATCAGACCGGCTGCGATATCCAGCGGCTTTTCAAGGAATTCAAACACCGCATTGATCGCATCCATGTTGACGATCTGGTCGTAGATTTCGTCAAAGTCGATCCGACGGAAGATGCTGAGGAACTCGTCAACTTCCTGCTTCACACCTTTGTAGACGCCTTCGACCCCGGTGTAGAACGCATCAAGATCGGCATAGAATGGGTTTCGTGCGCCAAGCTCAGCTTCGACCATATTGTTGAGCGCGGTGTAAGGATTGACGCCAGTGCTGGTATCGATCCACGCAACACCAGATTTCAGGGCGGCCTTGAGGGCGGTTTCGAAATTTGCTGTGGCTTGTCCTGCGCGCGTCAGATTGAAATCCGTAATCGTCAACGTATCCAACGTGACACCTAAAGCGACGTCTGCACGCCCAAGGTTCGTCTCAAGCTTGTCTAGGAACGCGCTCTTTTCTTCCTTTTCCGGCGTTTTCTTGTCGTCTTTGTTGGATAGCGTATCGAGTTTTTCGTTGACCTTCTCGACAGGTTTTTCCGCTTTGTTGATCACCTTCTTGAGGATATTCACAGGCGTCTTGAGAGGCGAGACAAATCCAAGGACTCCCAAAACAAGTTCAGTCTTGTCGAACCCTTCCTCGGCTTTCTGAGTGGACTCTTTGAAAAACTTGATCCCTTTGACCACCAGACCTGCACGGCTTACGACATTTTTGATCGTTGTGTTGATTTCGTGAAGGTCTTCAACACGTCCCTGAGTTTCATCGACGTTGCTGTTATAAAGGTTCAGCTGCGTATGCATGTTTCTTTTTCCTCAATTCAGGCCAGGCGCGGAAAAATTATCCGCTCCGGTAGGCGCGCTTGAAATACGGTGCGCGAAAATAATCGTACCCACTTCCTGACGTAAGGTTAGTGAGCAAGATCACAGTGGTCTATCAGGTGATCACCCCATTAGCGGGGATTTATGTGTCAAATCACGACTCTCGGTAGAATTTCCGCACGGTCTACGATCAATATCCGCGCGTTGGGTCCACCACATTCAACAGAGGTTGACCGGTCTGGAATCGCGCCAGATTGTCGAGGAACAGGTCAAACGACGCCAAATCCCATCCTTCATAGACGGACGAGCAATGGGGCGAGATCAACACGGTCTCTTGCGTCCAAAAGGGGCTGTCCTTGGGCAAGGGTTCGGTTTCAAACACATCCAAAGCCGCGCCGGCCACATGGCCAGAGCACAAGGCATCCAGCAGCGCGCGTTGATCCACAACACCACCCCGCGACACATCGGCAAGGATGACACCGGGCTTCATGGCGGAGAATTGATCCGCTCCAATCAGTTTGCGCGTTTGAGCCGTCAGGGGGGTGGCAACAGCGACAAAGTCGGCGCGCGCAAGAGCGGCGGTCAATTGATCTGCACGCAACACGTCGTCGACATGCTCCATCGGTTGAGGACGCGCACGCGTTCCAATAATGTGCATACCAAAGGCTTTGGCCTTTTGGGCAATCGCACGACCCGTATGTCCAAGCCCAACGATCAGAAGCGTTTTGCCTTTCAACGGAACAACAGTCCGTTTGGCATTCCAGATCCCATTCGATGCATCAGCCAAAAGCCCCGGCACGTCGAGGGTGAAGTGCAAAAAGCCGCCCATGACATATTCCGCCATCATATCCGCCGCGACACCTGCGGCGTTGGTGACGGTGATTTTGTCAGTATCCCAAGTCCCGAAATGATCCGTGCCTGCCCCACCATTGGCTATCCAGCGCGGCGCGTGAGTACCGAACAGAGCATCACGGGGGAAACCCGGCGTCCCGTCAAAGCGCACTGAATAAACCGCGTCCGGGCGAAACGCCGCGAGATGCTGCGCAAGGTCCGCGTATGTGTTGCAGGTGGCGATGTCCACATCCGGAAAGCGTGTAACGATTATGTCGGCGAGGGCGTCCGTGTCCGAGTTATGCAGCAAAACACGCGTCACGATCTGGTGTCCTTCAGCAAACGACCGAAGCCCGTCACTGGGTCTTTTAGACCGAGTTTGGTGCGCGCCTGCGCCATCATCGCCTGATTGGAGGTGATAACAGGTTTGCCGAGTTCCTGTTCGAGCGTGTCGATGATCTCAACCGCGCGCATGTCGGTGCAAGACAGAACAACCGCCTGAGCGTCCGGGTGATCCGCGTTTCGACCCAAAGACAGAACGTCATCGGGCGTCATCGCGCCCTGCCCTTCGTTATCCAGCGTTTCGGCAACTTCGGACCGCTGCACGCAGTCAAACCCGGCAGAGGTCAGGAACGTCACTGCGGTATCGTTGATGGCCGGGACATAAGGCGAGGCAAAACCAAATCTGCGGATACCGAGTGTTTTCAGCGCAAACACCAATGCACCGGCGGCCGTGACAGTCTGTGCACCAATGTCAGAGGCAATGCGCGCAGCCAGGTCCTGATCGAACGCAATTCCGTGCACTAGCGTGGCAGAGGTGCAGCCATAGAACACCACGTCCGGGCGCACACCTGCGAGCAAGCGCAACGGTTCTTCCATGTCTGAAGCGCCTAAATCGCCCATCTGGGTTTCATCGGGAATTTCATCTGCGTCGTACCCACCGAGGCGGGCAACATGCAACGACACACCGTCCGGTCGCATCAGGTCGAAATCAGGTTCCATATTGGTGTTGGTAAACGGCACCAAGAGCCCAAACCGGGCAGTCCCACGAGAAGATGTCATACGGGAACCTCGTCTCTTGCGGCAATCAATGCAGCGATTGCAGTGCTCATGGCGTCATTTTCACCCACTGTCATACGCAGCATATGAGGAAGACCCGCGCCACCTTGAGCGCGCAGAAAAATCCCTTGTGCCCGTAAGTTGCAATCTACGGCCTGTGCGATGCGCGCCTCTTGAAGATCAATGGTCAGAAAATTCGTATGCGACGGCAAGACGCGAAAGCCGGCCTCTGTAAGTTGGCTTTGTGTACTGTTGCGAAGTTCGGACGTCATCGCACAGGTTCGACGCATGTAATCATCGTCCCGCAACGCAGCCAAAGCAGCGGCTTGGGACGCGGCGGAGACGTTGTTGGGGTTCATCACCTTGCGCAGATTTACTGCTACATCCGATGGGAACAGCCCCCACCCGATACGCGCCCCGGCGAGGCCATAAGCTTTGGAAAATGTGCGTAGAACGACTGTATTGCCGCCCTCGACCAAATCGAAATTGGGCCGGTCCAGCAGATCAGCGAATTCACCATAGGCCTCATCGATCACCAGAAGGGTATTCTCTGGCAGCGCTTGTCTGAACTGGCGCAGCGCATCACTGGATATCCGGGTGCCTGTTGGATTGGCCGGGTTGGCCACGAACACCAGCCGTGTGTCCGACTTAAGCGCGTTCAGCAATGCGCTCGTGTCAACGTGGCCCTCCGTTTCTTCGGCCACATCAAACCGCGCACCCGCCATTTGTGTGGCTGTTCGGAAAAACGGGTAAGCGTGCTTGGGTGCCAAAACTGCGCGGTCGGGGCCGCTGTAAACCCGCGCGATGGCACTGATCAGATCAAGGGAGCCGGCTCCACACAGGATTTGACCTGCTGGGATGTCGTGATGGCGTGCCAGTGCTTGGCGCAAATCGCTCCAATCCGGGTCAGGATAGAGATGCGATGTTTGCAGGGCCTCAGCCGCAGCCTGAACCGTATGTGGGCTGGGCGCGCGCAGGCTTTCGTTCTGTGACATTTGAATGGGTGTAACACCGTGCGGAACCGACACGTCTGCCAGCGCATAAGGCGCCATTGCTGCGATATGGTCGAGCGGGGTCATGGCGTCTCCGTGTGGCGATAAAGATCACGCGCAGCTTGCGCGGACACGAAGCCCGCGTCCAGATCACGTTGTAAGGCGTCATCTGTTCTTTTAGCAGGTGGGCCGAAACCGCCCCCGCCCGGCGTGTCGAAGTAAAGCGTCTCACCCGCCTTGATCCGCACATCGCCTTTTCCGGGCAAGTCGGGCCCTGTCTCGCCAATGCGCACGCGTCCCGGCGCACCTGCTTGCCCGCCCTGACGACCTTTTGCGGGGTTCAGAATACGCTCGACCGACAGGAAGAGCAGGAAATCCTGATCTATGGACGAGCTGACCTCAATTTTTTGACCAAGCCCGCCCCTCATCCGTCCCGCCCCGCCGGAATCCGCACGCAACTCCCGGCGGTGAAACAGAAGCGGCGCGACGGCCTCGGTGGTTTCGATCTGACTGCCCCAGACACCGCTTGGAAAGGCCGTCGCGGACAAGCCATCAAGCGTGGGACGCGCACCGGTCCCGCCGTTGAACACCAGTTCCAAAGCAAACTGCGTATCACCTCGGTCATTGGCCTCTGGCGCATGACGCAAAGGCAGATCGTACATGCAGGACGCCCCTTCAGCCGGGACCAAATCGGGCAAGGCTTGCGACAGACAGCCATAAACAAGATCCGGTGTCATCTGCCCCAGCGTGTGGCGCATCGCGACCGGCGCAGGTGCCTGCGCGTTCAGGATGCAACCCGGCGGTCCAGTGACACGGAACGGGTCCAATGAGCCTGCGTTGTTCGGAATATCCGCACCGATTATGCAGCGCAGCGCGAATACGGTGTAAGCCGTGGCGTAGTTCAGCGGCACGTTGATGCCTTTGCCCACGCAGGGCGCTGTCCCGGCGAAATCCACCAAGACGTGATCGTCGGAAATTGTAAGCGCAGCGCATAAATCGATGGGCGCGTCATACCCGTCCACACGTAAGTCACTGTGCCATGTGCCTTTGGGCAGTTCCGCCAGAATGTCGAGCGTGCCTTGCCGCGATGTGGAAATGATGTACTCCGCAAGATCGTTCAGATGGTCGAGAGCGAATTCTTCCATCATCTGCACAAGCCGCGACGCTCCGGACTCGCAGCACGCGACAAGCGCATAGATGTCACCTTCATTGGCAATCGGTTCGCGGGAGTTGGCCTTGACGATGTCAATCAGGAACGCGTTCATTTCGCCTTCCCTGACAAGATAGCAAGGCGGGATCAGCAGACCTTCGTCATAGATATCAGAACCTTCCGGACCCATGCCAAGTCCACCCAGATCGACCAGATGAGAGGTGCAAGACGTGAATCCCACCACCGAACCCTGATGGAACACCGGCATGAGCAACAGAAAGTCGTTCAGATGCCCGGACGCGATCCAAGGATCGTTGGTGACATAGATATCGCTCGGGCGCATCTGCGTGACGTCGAAATGCGCGCGCAGGTATTTTACGGCTTCCGCCATGGTGTTGATGTGGCCCGGTGTGCCCGTCACGGCCTGCGCGAGCATGCGCCCTTCGACGTCAAATATTCCTGCAGAGATATCGCCGCACTCGCGGACAATCGGGCTGAAAGCTGCACGGATCAGGGCTTGAGCTTGTTCTTCGACTACGGCCAGCAGTCGGTTCCACATCACTTGCATGCGCGTATTGGGGCGAGTCATGCCGGGGTCTCCTTTTGTCGGGTCAGCCAGATGTTTCCGGAGTTATCCACGCAGGCTTCGAAATCCGCGCTGACCAGCGTGGTCGTTTGCGCTTCACATATCAAAGCAGGTCCGGGAATAGTGGCTCCGGGTGGCACGTCGGATCTGTCAAAAACCAACGCAGTGCGATGCTGGCCTGTAACGTCGCACATGATATCTGTAGGGGCTCCGACAGGTTGTGGCGCGGATGTTTGCGCGCCAGTGGGTGGTGCAGACAAAGCTGGTTGTGATGAAACTGTCAGCCCCCAGTTCAGGACTTCGATCTTCATTCCGGGCACGGATCGGCTGAATTGGCGGGCATATTCAGTTTCAAATGCAGATTGGAGGTCGGGCACATCCGCCTGTGTCAATTCGCGAGATGGTAGCGTGATTTCAATTTCATGACCCTGACCATGATACCGCATGAACGCCACACGTCGTTCGGTTAACTCACCGTCAGGCGCCCCTGCCCTGACAACAGTTCGGGCTTCTTCAGAACATTCTGCAAGAAAGGTGTTCAGGCGCAGCACATCTAAAGTTTCGAGAAAAGTGTAGTTGGAGCGCACGACTTCGAAGGAAACGGGCGCCCAAAGAAAGCCGACGGCGGACCCAACACCGGGGTCCTTTGGTATGACAATGCGCGACACACCTGCACGCCGGGCCACACGCGATGCATGCAAGGGGCCGTTGCCGCCAAAGGCGATCATCACGCGCGCGGAAAGGTCCTGCCCTGATTCAACAGCGTGCATGCGCCCGGCTGCGGCCATGCTTTCATCGACGATCTCGCTCACCGCCAAGGCAGCGTCTGGGATTGTGCATTGCAATGGTTCGGCGATATCGCGTCCCAACGCGTCTGCGCTTTTGTCTGTTGCAAGATGCAGGCGGCCTTCGGCAAACCGCGCCTTATCAATGTAACCCGAAACGATATCGGCATCTGTTACGGTGGGCTTGTTCCCACCCTTGTCAAAGCCCGCTGGTCCGGGATCGGCACCGGCACTATGTGGCCCCACCAGCACCCGGCCCATTCGGTCAACTGACGCAATCGATCCACCGCCAGCGCCGATTTCAATCATTTCGATGACAGGAATCCGCACCGGCATGCCCGAGCCTTTGATAAACCTTTCAGCGCGCGCGATTTCAAAGCGCCGCGCCGTTTGTGGGCGGTAATCGTCGATCAGGCAGAGCTTGGCTGTCGTGCCGCCCATGTCGAAGGACAGAACGTGTGGTTCTTGTGTTTGCTCCGCGATACGAGCGGCCAGAATGGCACCCCCCGCAGGGCCAGACTCTACGAGACGGATCGGCAAGCGTGCAGCCGTTTCCAACGTTGTCATGCCGCCACTGGCTGTCATCATCAGGATCGGGCAGGTCAGCCCTGCGTTTCGAAAAAATTGCTCGAATGTGGGCAGATAGGTTGCCATCAAAGGTTGCACATAGGCGTTGCAAATCGTCGTGCAGAGCCGATCGAACTCGCGCGCTTCCGGGCTGACTTCGTGGCTGACAGAGATATGCAAATCTGGACGCTCTGCCGCCAACGCGTCCCGCAGTGTCAATTCATGCGCAGGGTTGGCGTAGGCATGCAGCAGGCAAATAGCGACAGCCTCTGCTTCGGCCGCGTCAATCGATGCCATCAGCGCAGGCACCGCGGTCAGATCAAGCGGAGCACGTTCGGCTCCTTTCGCATCGATGCGCCCCGGAGTTGTGAACGCATGCTGACGGGATACGATCAAGTCCGGTTTCTCAAGGTTGATCGCGTATTGGCTGTAGCGCCGTTCATACCCGATCTCCAGAATGTCACGGAACCCGTCCGTTGTGATTGTCACAACCTTGGCCCCACGTCGTTCGATCAATGCATTGGTGGCGAGTGTCGTGCCGTGGATCACGCCAGTCACTTGCCCGGCTTGTACTTCTGTTTTTTTCAGAACAGCGCGGGCGCCTTCCAAAGCACCAATGGTTGGATCGCGTGGTGTGGTCGCGGTTTTGGCCGAAGCGACAACATGGTTGGCCACATCCACTAACACCGTGTCCGTGAAGGTGCCCCCCACATCAATGGCGAGCCTGAACGTCTCTGCTTTAGTCATTTTGTGAAAGTCTTGCTTTGGATCTGAGAGCCAATGGCCCCGAACTGGGTGGCGAACCAATTACGTCGCTGTCAGACGACGAGGTCACATCCGGTGGCCCGGCGCATCAAAGGGTGCGGGATGATTTCTAGCCCTAGCATGTCCTCAGTACGAACCGTGAATGGGCGTTCCGTCAATACAAAACTTTGACCACTTGGGCGTCGGTGACCGATGCGGAACCCACGTCAATTCGTGTTGCGCGCACCAAACTGGGATACTACCATATCAAAAATAGGAGTCCGACATGAGCACATATCCAGAAGTTGACGCCGACCCCGGAGTGCGCCGGCAGGTCTTGTCTGAAAATGAGCAGATGATGGTCGTGGCATTTCGCTTCACTCAGGATGCCGAGGGCAAACTACACAACCATCCGCATGTGCAGTCGACGTTTGTCCGCTCTGGCCGTTTCCGGTTTCACATGGATGGCGAGGAGTTCACTGTCAGCGAAGGCGACAGCTTCGTCATTCCGTCCAACGCGGTGCATGGATGCGTCTGCCTTGAAGCGGGCGAGTTGATTGACTGCTTCACCCCGCGCCGCGATGATTTCCTGTAAGCCTGCCGGACTTATGAAAAGAGCATGCCACCGTTGATGTCGATGTTTGTGCCCGTCATGAACGCGCTGTCTTCGCATGCGAGGAACAGGATCAGGTTGGCAGTGTCCTCAATCGTGCCTTGACGTTTCACGGGCGCATTTGCTTCGAACCCGCGCCGCCCAGCATCTGGCGTGTGCACGTTGTGGAAGTCCGTGTCGATCATGCCGGGGCACAAGGCATTCACCCGAATGTTTGGGCCAACTTCCTTGGCAAGCCCGCGTGTCATCGTCATCACAGCGCCTTTGGACGTGGCATAGGCCACAGCACCCGGACCACCCCCATCGCGTCCTGCCTGACTGGCAAGGTTCACAATCGCGCCGGAGGTCATATGCGCCAGACAGGCCTTGGTCATCAGGAAAGTGCTGGTCAGGTTCAGGTCCATGACGGTCTGCCAATGCTCCAACGACATCTCGGCGACAGTTTTACGGGCGACCAACCCGCCTGCGTTGTTCACCAGCACGTTGATGCCGCCGAACTCTTTGACCGTTCGGGAAACCAGAGCTTCCACGTCTTCCGGCTTGGTCAGATCCCCTTGCATGGCGAACGCGCGTCCGCCCTGTCCTTGGATATGTTCGACCAATTGATCCGCGCCCGCGCTGCTTGAAAAGTAGTTGATTGCAACGCTCGCACCTTCCTCCGCCAGTTTACGGGCCGCAGCCAACCCAATGTCGCGCCCACCTCCGCTGATAATCGCTGTCTGACCGTTGAGTTTCATGTGCGTTGTTCCTTTTGCAGCTCGGAAACCTATTCGAAATAGTCCGAATGGGTCCGTTCAATTTCGAAAATGGTCTCGTCCAGTCGGGCGAGGTGTCGTCTGACAGCTTCTTCCAGATCATTCACAGCGCCTTCACGGAGTGCGTCGGCAATTGCTTCGTGATCGGCCAGAATCGCTTTGACCTCTTGTGGTCGCCCAAGGCTCAGCACGCAGAGTCGGTCGACTTGCTGTTTGCATTGCACGATCGTTTCAAAGGCCAGCGGGTGGTCGCCCAAGTCGCAGATCAGCTTGTGAAAGTCGTAATCCAGCTCGTGAAAGGTCGCGACATCTCCGGCGTTGATGGCCATTCGTTGCCGGCTGACGACGGCGTCCAATTCGGTGGCGCAATTGCTGTTCCAGATCGCGCAGGCTTGACGCACGACTTCCAATTCGACAGCAAGTCGCACGAACCGGGCATTGGCAATCTTGTTCTTTGAAAACCCGCAAACCCGTGTCGCGCGCTGAGGGCGGATCGATAAAAGATCAAGGTTCCCCAATCGGTTGAACGCGTCTCTTACCGGCTGACGTGAAACACCCAGCCGGGCCGCCACGTCCGCTTCCGAAAGCTTGGCCCCCGGCAACAACTTTAGCGAGACGATCTCGTCGTGCAGATGCTCAAACACAAGATCGGTCGTTGTCTTTGGGGTTGAAAGTTCAACCAATTCCGACATCGCCTTCATTCCTTTCCACTCAACCCGCGTCGCCGGCGCAGACATACATGTCCCGCTATGACACGCAAACGCACAGCCCATGTTTTTCGGGCTTTCAGGTCATTTTTATGACCGGGCGAGTTCGCAGTTGACAAAACTGGGATACTAGTAGTCTTTTGGAGTCGTCAAGGGTCGTTGTTCCGTGCAGCGCACCACGACGGCTCAAGAGGCCCGCGCAAGAAAGCTGGCCCATCAACCTATGGGAGGACACCATGTTTGAACGTTTGACGACTTCTATTTTGGGCACGGCGACTGCGGTCGCGTTGCTTTGCACAGCTGCATCCGCCGAGAACTGGCGCGGCTGGAATATTCACACAGATGGATATCCCAACACCGTCGCGATGGATAAGTTCGCCGAGTTGCTTTCTGAAAAGACCGGCGGTGAGATCACATTGCAGATGTTCCACGGTGGCACACTGGGCAGCCAGCCGGATGCTGTAGAACAAGTCCGCGCTGGCGCGTTGGAGATCGGGAACTTCAACCTGGGGCCCATTGGTCCGGTCGTGGCTGAAGCCAACGTTGTCTCCCTGCCCTTTGTCTTTAAGGATGTGGACCACATGTTCCGCGTGCTTGATGGCGATGGCGGTGCGGCGATTTCTGCTGGCATGGCCGCCAAGGGTCTGACGCCACTGGCGTGGTATGACGCTGGTGCACGGTCCTTTTACAACGGCACAAAAGCGATCAACACGCCTGCAGACGTTCAGGGCATGAAAGTGCGCGTGATGAACAACGATCTGTTCACGGGCATGATCGCGGAACTTGGGGGGAACCCATCCCCGATGGCCTTTGCTGAAGTGTACCAAGCGCTGAAAACCGGCGTTGTTGATGGCGCAGAAAACAACTGGCCTTCCTATGAATCGACAGGTCACTTTGAGGTAGCGGGATATTACTCGCTCTCCCAACACCTGATCATCCCGGAATGTGTTTGTGTGAACACGGATGCCTTCAACGCCTTGTCACCAGAGATGCAGGCGGCTGTAACGGAGGCGGCTCAGGAGTCATCAATGTTGCAGCGCCAGCTCTGGTCCGAGCGTGAAGCCGCTAGCCGTAAGGCGGTAGAAGCAGCCGGTGTGGTTGTGAACGATGTGTCCGACAAAGCGCCGTTCCAGGCCGCGATGGCTCCGGTTTACGAGGCCTACTTTGAATCGAACCCCGCCCTGCGTCCGCTGGTGGAAAAGATTCAGGCGACGGACTGAACCAACTTGACCTAAGCTAAAGGCGACCAATCCCCGTGGTTCGGAGTTGGTCGCCTTTGGTTATCGGAGCACTCCATGCAAGATACGTCCCAACTTTCCGGCGCATTGCGCCTTATGGCGCAGACGCTGGATGCGATTGCATGGGTGTGCCGCGTTCTGACGGGCGTTGCACTGGTCGTGTTGACCGTGATTTTCGGCTGGCTCGTCTTTGGGCGCTATGTGTTGAACGCCACGCCCACATGGGTGGAACAGGTCGCGTTGCTGCTGGTTATGCTGATTGCCTTCCTTGGCGCTGCGGTTGGCGTTCACGAACACACGCATCTGTCCGTGTCCCTGCTGCGCAGCGCGGTTCCCAAACGCATCCGCACATTCCTAGTGATTGTGACCGATCTGTTTATGGCCGGATTTGGCACGTTGATGCTTTGGTATGGCGCGCAATTGACGATGTTCAAATGGGGCTCGTTGATCCCACTCATTCAGGTTCCCGAGGGATTAAGATCCTTGCCGCTGACGGTTGGCGGAGCCCTGATCCTGATGTTCTCTCTCGGTCATTTGATCCGCCTGTTCTGTGGCGTCGATCATCGCCGTGACAGCCTTGAGTAAGGTCCTCTAATGGGAATTTTCGTTCTTCTGGGCATCTTTGCCTTTTGTGTTGTGATTGGCACCCCGGTTGCCTTTGCTCTTGGAATTTCGGCCATTGCAGCGTTCTGGTTTGAAGGCTTGCCGCTGATGATCGGGTTCCAGCGCATTGTGTCCGGTATCAACGTCTTTTCGCTGATGGCGATCCCGTTCTTTATCTTTGCGGGCGAGTTGATGTTTCATGGCGGGATCGCGATGCGTCTTGTGCGCTTTGCCTCTGCTGCTGTTGGGGCTGTGCGTGGCGGCCTTGGTATTGTGAATGTGTTTTCGTCCATGCTGTTTGGCGGGATTTCCGGGTCCGCGATTGCGGATATTTCGGCCCTTGGAT
>CAZDXI010000033.1:0-16757 GCA_964509095.1 uncultured Rhodobacterales bacterium | reverse complement strand
ACGGATGCGGACGTGGACGGTTCTCACATTCGCACGCTGCTGCTGACGTTCTTCTATCGTCAGATGCCGGAGCTGATCGAAGGCGGATACCTTTATATCGCGCAACCGCCACTGTACAAAGTCGCGCGCGGCAAGTCCGAGGTCTATCTGAAGGATCAGGCAGCACTTGATGACTATCTGATCCAGCAAGGCGTCGACGGAGCCGTTCTGAAGCTTGGCAATGGATCCGAGATGGCCGGCGCTGATCTTGTGCGCGTCGTCGAAGAAGCACGCCAGTTGCGCCGCGTCATTGATGCCTTCCCGACGCACTACCCGCGTCACATCCTTGAACAGGCCGCTATTGCCGGAGCGTTCACGCCGGGGGCTGTGGATGCAGACCTGCAGGGCGTGGCCGATAAGGTTGCGCAAAGGCTTGACCTGATTGCACTGGAATACGAACGCGGCTGGCAGGGGCGGATCACACAGGATCATGGCATCCGGCTGGCGCGTATCCTGCGAGGCGTGGAAGAAGTTCGCACCTTGGATGGACCGATGCTGCGTTCGGGTGAAGCCCGCCGCACTGGGTCGTTTACGCAGTCCCTGCAAGAGGTCTATGGCTCTGCCGCGACACTCATCCGCAAGGACCGGACACAGATCATCCACGGTCCGTTGGACCTGCTGAAAGCCATTCTGGAAGAAGGCGAACGTGGTCTAACGCTGCAACGCTACAAAGGTCTGGGAGAGATGAACCCCGATCAGCTTTGGGAAACCACGCTGGACCCGGATGCGCGCACACTGTTGCAGGTGAAGGTGGACGATATGGCGGAAGCGGACGACCTGTTTACCAAGCTGATGGGTGACGTGGTGGAACCGCGCCGGGAGTTTATCCAGAAAAACGCGTTGAGCGTCGAAAACCTCGACTTCTAAGCGGCGCGTAGCCCAAGAATTTTACGCGCCTGAGCCGTCGTTGCGACGGGTCGGTTGTACCGCGCACATATCTCAACCGCGCGCGCGACCAGAGCAGCGTTTGAAGGGGCAAGGGTGTCCTTGTCCAGCCGCACGTTGTCCTCCAACCCGGTGCGGGCATGGCCCCCGGCCGCGATGGACCAATCGTTCAGCTCGATCTGGTGACGCCCAATCCCGGCGGCACACCAAGGCGCTTCCGTACCAAAAAGCCGGTGCACGGTTTCGACATAAAAATCGAACACCTCGCGATCCGCGGGCATAGCGTTTTTCACGCCCATCACGAATTGCACATAGGGTGTCCCGGCCAGTTGCCCTGCATCCGCCATCTGTTTGGCGCGTAAGATGTGGGACAGATCGAAGGCCTCAATCTCGGGCTTCACATCATACTTGATCATCTCGGACGCCAGCCAATCCACAAGGTCAGGCGCATTTTCATAGACCCGTGTCGGGAAGTTGTTCGACCCCACCGACAGCGACGCCATGTCCGGGCGCAAGGGCAACATGCCGCCACGCTCGCGCCCCGCGCCGGACCGCCCACCAGTGGACAGTTGGATGATCATGCCTGGGCAGTGCTTTTCCAACCCTTCCTTGAGCGCGGCAAAACGTTCAGGATCGCTGGTGGGCGTCTGATCGTCGTTGCGCACGTGGCAATGGGCAATCGCAGCACCCGCCTCAAACGCGGCATGGGTACTTTCAATCTGTTCGGACACTGTCGTCGGCACCGCCGGATTGTCGGCTTTGGTGGGAACCGAACCTGTGATCGCGACGCAGATAATGCAGGGTGTTGTCATAGGCAGGCCTCAGATGTGGACGCGAACGATGTTATTGTCACCCTGCAGGCGGATGTCAAAGCCTGCCATACCCGGAAGCATACCGATATGCACGAAAGGCTGGGCGTCCTTGGGCCTTTCCCGATTTGCGCAGCGTGTAGGTTTGAACGCCCCGACGAACGAACAGCAAGTCATCTCACGAACATCAGCGCAAGATCGGGGATGAATGTAACCAGCAGAAGCACGAACAGGATCAACGCGATAAAGGGCAGGACGGCGCGGCAGATGGTCAGGAAGTTCTCGCGGAAGGCGGTCATGGCCACGATCAGGTTCAGGCCCAAGGGCGGCGTGAGGAAACCAATTTCCAGATTGATCACCATGATGATCCCAAAGTGCACGGGGTCGATCCCATAAGCCATCGCCGGGATCAACAGAAGCGGCGCAAGGATCAGAATGGCGGAGATCACATCAAACAGGCACCCAACAATCAGCAGCAGCACATTGACGGCGAGCAGGAACATGATCCGGCTCGACGTGGTGTCCGTGATCCAAAGCGCGAGCATGTCGGGGATTTCTTCAATCGTTAGGATAGTCTTGATGGACAGAGCGACGGCGACAATGGGGAAGAGCATTCCCAGCAACTTGGCGGTCTCGACTGCGGTGGCATAAAAGTCGCGCAGACCCAGTTCGCGGTGGATGAACACCTCCACAAACAGGGCATAGACCAACGCAACCGCCGCAGCCTCAGTCGCGGAGAAGTAACCGGAATAGATCCCACCCAGCAAGATCACCGGCAGAAGTGCCGACCATCCTCCGCGCAGTGCGGCGCTGCGGAACTCCGCCAGATCAAAGCGCCCGGCGGGCATATGCCGGTTGGCCCAAAGGGAATACAGCGCCAATGCCAAGGCAATCAGGATGCCCGGAATAATCCCAGCCAAAAACAGGTCTGCGATGTTCGTTTCTGTCACAATGCCGTAGAGGATCAGCGGGATCGATGGCGGGATGATAATACCCAGCGTTCCACCCGACGTCAGCGCGCCCAGCGCGAACCGCTTGTCATATCCCTGTGCAATCAACGCCGGGTACATGATGGTCCCAACGGCCAGAAGGGTGACCGGAGACGACCCTGAGATCGCCGCAAAGATCGCACAGGACAGGATCGACGCCACGGCTAGACCACCGGGCAAAGGCCGGGTGACGGACACGGCAAGATCGATCAACCGTTGCGCAATCGACCCGCGTGTCATGACACTGCCGGCCAGCAGGAACATCGGAATGGCGAGCAATAATGAATTGTCGAGGCTGATCCAGATGTCCTCAGCCAGATACTCCAGTTGTCCGTCGCCCCAGACCAGATGCACATAGGCCGCCGACCCAAGAAGGATCACGATCACATTCTGGCGTAGCGCCAGAGCGAACAACACAAGTGCGAGGAGGATCACCGCTGCCATGGCTTAATGCGCCTGCCCCGCGACAGGTTTCAGTTCGGGACGCAGAGAGAATATGGCGTGCTTCGCAGCACAGGACAGAAAGGCGTAAGGAATGATGATCTGCAACGGCCAGACGACGAAATAGAACACTGGCGCGCGATCTTGCGCCTCCATCGACACAGCCACAAAGGTCCATGCGATATAGGCCGCCCCGACAAAGAACAGCGCAGACACAGCATCGCCTACCCGCACAATCAAGGCCTCGTGCTTGGCAAACACGAAATCCATAAAGCCGGGACGCAGATGTGCATTGTCCGATGTTGCCAAGGTCAGCCCAAGGAACCCGGCAAGGATCGCGCCATAGACGGCAAGCTGATCAGCCCCCAGAAAGGACGTGCGAAACAGCTCTCGCCCGATCACATCAGTCATCAAAAGGCCAGCGACGATGGCATAAGCCACCGTCGCAACCAGCGCCTCAACTCGGCGTAGGATTGTCAGGACAGACTGCATGCCTCAGGACGGCGCGCATGCGGCCTTGGCTGTCTGGATTGCTTCCCACTTGGCTTTGGCAGCGTCCCCCATTTCGTTCAGGATGACGTCTTGCGCAGCCGGAACCAAAGCTTTCCATTCGGCCATTTCCTCATCCGTGAGGTTGATAATCGTCGCGCCTTCGCTTTCTGCCTTTTTCAACAACGCACCTTCGGCCCCGCGCAGTGCCGCGCGCAGCTCAAGGAAGATCGGTGCGGCTTCATTGACCCACGCCTGTTCTTGTTCGCTGAGACCGTCCCATGTCTTTTTGGACATAACAATTCCACCCACCTGATGCTGGTGGCGTGTCAGAGTGATGTGCGACGCGACCGCCGGGTAGCCGACAACGATCCCAAAGACGGACAGTTGCGTGGCACCTTCCACCTGCCCGGTTTTCATCGCCGGAATGGTGTCCTTGGGTGACAGCGGAACTGCAGTCACTCCTGCCTGCTGCATGAATTTGGTATCTGTCGCGGACGGAGCCGTGCGGATTTTCACACCCTGCAAATCAGACGGCACCCGTGCGCCATCCTTCGTGTAAAGCACCTGATACCCTACTTCCATCCAGCTGAGAGTCTTGAGACCCGCTTTGTCGAAGTCATCGCCATAAGTGGCAAGCAGATGGTTGTCCGCAACGCAGTCAAACTGCTCTGCACTGTCGAATGCATAGGGTGAGGCGAGCAAGCCGAATTCCGGCACCGCAAGCGACACAGCGGTATTGGACATCACACCCATGTCGATCCGCCCGCGTGCGATCTGTTTGATGACGTCTTGTTCGCCGCCAAGTTTGGACCCCATGAACGCTTTGATCGTCAGCTCTCCACCAGACAGCTCGGCGACCTTATCCACGAATTTCTGGGTCACAGCGCCCCATGGCGAGTTCGGCGGTGGCGCCATCGACAGGCGCAGTTCCTTTGCTTGCGCGGCGAAGGCTGTGAGGCCCAGAACGAGGGCTGTTGTCAGTATCTTGTTCATGGTTGGAGTCTCCCTTGTTGGCGGCGTTATGGTTCGCCTTTGGTATTCAGATATGGTGTGAGCGCCGCAACGATGTGCGCGCTCAGATCCGGATCATGCAGACGTAGCGGGCCGGGATCATGCAGGACGGTGTTGACCATCAAACCGAACCCGAGCTGAATCGCGGTTTGCAATTTCACAGTGTCAGCTTCGTCCAACCCCTCGGTGATCCGCGTGATCAGCTTTTCAGTAGAGCGCCTGTTTGGAGCCCAGCTTTGGGGAATGCGCCGTTCGTAACGCAGTGCAGCGCGGATCAACCCGGTGTGCTCGCGAAAATAAGTCAACGCGAAGTCGATGGCTGTGGAAAGCCGTTCCTCTGGTGTCATAAATCGCGCCGCGTCGGCGGGAATAACACGGTCGAGCCTATCATCCTGAGCCGCTGCAACCCATGTCTGCACCGCGACGAACATCTCCGCCTTGTCCTGAAAGTAGCTGTAAAACGACCCCGTCGAATACCCGAGGCCTTGGGTGATCTCCGCAACGGAGACCTCATCCAGATCGCGCCTGTTGAACAATTGCGCCCCGTATTCGATCAGGGCGTCCTGCCGCGCAATGCTGCGGGCTTGCTTGGGTCGAACAGGGGCTGATGTGTCAGGCATGACAGTTTCCGGAATAACTTGAATATGAATTCAAGTTCATGTTTCATGCATACGTCAAGTCTTTTCGTGATGGGAGCACGCATGGCACAGCCGGATATCATCCTGATCTTTACCGACAACCAGCAGGCCTCAACTTTGGCGTGCTATGGGAATTCGGAAGTTCACACGCCCAATCTCGATGCAATGGCGCGGGACGGGATCCGGTTTGATAAAGCGTTTTGCACCAATTCCTTCTGCTCTCCCTGTCGTGCTTCGACCCTGACCGGGTTGATGCCGTCTCAACACGGCGTGCATTCCTGGATCGATGATCGCAATATGCAAGAATGGCCATCGGGCTGGCATGCACTCGAAGGTTTAACGACCCTGCCGGAACGGCTGAAGGCGCTGGGATATCGCACAGGCATCTTCGGCAAGTACCATCTGGGTGATCCCAAAACACCTGCGCCTGAATGGGATTCTTGGGTCACGATGGCCGATGGACACGTGCGCAGCTTCTATGACAACGACATTTTCGACAACGGCAAGACATACAAGCAGCCCGGTCATTCCGTTGATTTCTTCACCGACAAGGCACTCGACTTCTTGACGGAGTCAGACCAACCCGCCTTTGCCTATATCCCACTTCCCGCGCCCTATGGGCACTGGCCTGCCACCAATGACGGCAATCGCAACCGGCACGCTGCTCGATATGACGACTGCCCGATGAACTCGATTCCACGGGTCGGGATTCGTAAGGAGGCCATCGCGCACTACGACAAAGTTAAAGCTGGGAGCGGCAAGGGTTTGGACTTCTCATTGGTTTTGGGCGCTCCGAACGATCTGCCCACCCTTCGAAATTACTATAGCCAGATCACCATGATTGACGACGCCGTCGGGCGTATCCGCGAAGCCGCGCCAGATGCCTTGATCGTTTTCACCACAGATCATGGCATGTCGATGGGACATCACGGGTTTTGGGGGCATGGTGCGTCGACTTACCCGTCGAACCTGCATTTTGCCGCGCATTCCATACCGATGATTATCGAGCATCGCGGGTCTATCGCCGCCGGTCAAACCAGCGATCGGCATGTGACGAATATGGATCTGTTTTCTACTCTGCTGGATTATGTCGGTGCGGACCCGGAACCCGATGTGCCCAGCCGTTCCTTTGCTGCTTTCTTGCGTGGAGGTGACTTACACGACTGGGAAGATGCGGTTTATGCCGAACAAGAGGAAACCCGAGTGATCCGTACGTCGCAATGGGTGTACTTCAAGCGATATTCTGCTTTGAACGCACCACCGCTCCCGGATGCTTTGTTCAACGTGCTCGACGACCCGGACGAAATGACAAACCTTGCTGACGACTCGGCATTTTCAGATGTCGTTTCCGACTTGTCACAGCGCATCACCCAATACTTCGAGCGATACTCTCGCGACAACTCGGATATGTGGCGCGGCGGTCAACCGATCCAGAACTCCATGCTCAAGGCCTACTGGAAAGGCATTTGGGGTGAAGATTGGCAACCGGTCTATTCCTACCGATCGCCGTGACGTTACAACAAGCGTGGATGGGGTCTGGGGTGTCCCCAGCGCCCGCGCGGCGTCGCGCAAATGAACCTCGTGCCGCGTTACGCGGCTCCTGTCAGGTCAAAGTTTGGAGTGAGACCCATCGCACAAAGGCTTGTTGTCTGTGTGCTTGCAGGCGCAAAAGAAGACTTTGCCATCCTTTTCCGCCGTATACTTCATCGGCGTGAATTCCGTGTCTTTGTGACTACCATCGCAAAACGGCTGATTGGCGCTTTGCCCGCAAGAACACCAGAAGTAGGATTTTCCTTCTTCAACCTCGATCGGCATGGGTGCTTTTTGTGCGATTTTTGGTGCGGACATCGGGATCGTCTCCTTGATTTCTGACCTTCAAGGTAACGTCATTGCTCAATGTGGCAAGGTTCAGCCGTCCTTACGCTCCACCGGCCCGCCCTGCTTCTCCCATGTGGAAAACCCCTCACGCAGATGCGCGGCATCAAAACCCATGTCTTGCAAGGTCGCGACTGTCAGTGCAGATCGCCATCCGCTCGCGCAATGGAACACATACTTCTTGTCGTCCTGTCCGAACACGTCCTTGAAATAGGGGCTGTCTGGATCGACCCAAAACTCCACCATCCCACGAGGCGCATGGACCGAGCCCGGAATAAAGCCGCCGCGCTCGCGTTCGCGAACATCTCGGATGTCCACGATGACCACGTTGGGATCCTCAACCATCCCGATCAAGTCTGCGGTTTCAATCTCTTCGATGCGCGCGCGCGCGTCTTCGACCATCTGGGCTGCGGTTTTCTTCAGCTGGGCCATGCGTTGTCTCCTCATCCGGGTCTGACGTCGGAGTGTGGCAGAACACGCGCCCAGCGCAAGACGAGGTTCAAGTTTTATGCGGGTGAGACTTTCAGTCCCGGTTGCACCAATGACAGATTTCCGGTGGCAATGTCGCCATCGACCGCTCGGAACGCGCAGGACCCATCCGAAACTCGGGACACAAAGCCGCCCACGTCTGTTTCTATCGCGACACCCGTCACCCAAAGCCGCTGCGCGCTCCCGGTATCGGGGTATGTCGACCATCCGCCGACCCTGTTGGAGTAATTCACCATCCAGATCGGCCGAACAGATGCGGTTCCAGGAGGAAAGTTGAACGAGACGTTTTTGCCGGACAAATCCACGCCACCAATTGCGTTTTCCACGCTGTACCAAGTCTCTGTCTGATCCAGAACCAACGCGTTGCAAAAGGCAAACTTGAAGTTCCAGCCACCGGCCCGATTGGCGATGCGTGTTCCCGCAGGCCACGCACCTGCGGGATCGTCAGGGTTGCCCAAAGCAGCCGGAAACGGTTGGTTCAAAGTCACAACACCGGTCGCCTTGTTCACCCCCCCCAAATCAAACAGATCGATGTCTTCGATCCGACTGTAATAGTCGTGCAATTTGCCCATCGCATTGCGATATCCAAACACGATCACGCCTCGGTCCGACGTGCTTGAGGACGTATCGTTCCAACCACTGGCATCGGTGAGCTGAATAGTTGTGTCCCCGGGCGTCAAAGGTGCCGCCAAGGTGGTCAGGCTATCGGTGCCACTATGATGATACCGCATGTGATGTGATGCGTTGATACTCAGGCCATCGGCATCATAACAACGCAGCCCCATGTATTGCGCATGCCGGTCTGCATTGGGAAACCCGCTCCAATCCCCAGAAACCGCTTCTTGACGCAAGTAAACGCGGGTCCGGAACAAACGGTTTGGGTCCACCGCGATGAACTCAGACATTTCTTCCACACCTGAATAATGCCCCGCCTTGGAAAACGCGCCCGGCAAGTTCGGTGTTTCAGCCGGATCGTACATGAAGCTGGATGGATAGTTATATGCGTTCGCCAGATAACCTGACCCATTGGTCACCAACCCCCCTGCTCGCGAAATCACGTAATCTTCCGTCACAAGGTTGCCTGTGCCAAAGTCATTCAAGGTCAGTGTCGTGTTGGGGAAGCTGACCGATCCCGTGGCCCCATCCACTTGCATAGCGCTATAGAAGGTTGCGCCGTCTGGGCTGACCTTGATCTCGAAATCGTCCGACCCTGTCGTGCCCATCTCTGCACGTCCGGAAAAGCTCGATTGGAACAGCAAGCTCGCGGTGTCGGACACTGCGTTCTTGTTGATCTTTAACTGATGGCCGCCTGTGACATCATGTGTCAGCAGGGTTGCATCTGAGGCTGAAACCAACCGGTTTGTCGTATCGGCCGCTGTATTGATCCCAAGTTGGGAAGTTGCCGTAACCGGACCAGCGCTTGCCCCACTACCCGCGGTGATCGGTAGCCAACCCGATCCATCAAAGCTGACCAGGCCACCAGACGAGGCATCATATGCGATCCATCCCACACGTGGGATCAAAAAGGACCAGCCCCCGTTTTCAAAGGTTGCAATTTCACCTGCATGATCCGCGAAGTCTCCGTTCGGTGTGGCAGACACGATGTGACGGTTACCGTCGGATTCTGTTCCTGTTGGCGCGTCTGTTTTACTCAGCACACTGATTTGGGCCACAGAATCCAGAATGCGGATCGCTTCGTTATGCGTGACGTGTTTTTGAGCCTGCCCGCCTTGAATATAGGGCAACGAAAGGTGGAGAGAATTCTGCGACATGGGTCCCCGCATGGTCTGATGAGTTGGCCCGACCATCGCCGCAGAGACTAAAAATCTGTTAAACCGACCGCACGGTGCCCGGCCTAACGCATACGAGCAAGCGCATTGATGCACCCACGAAGGCCAAAGTCTTCAATCGTGACAAGGTAAAGACCACAACTTTCGCGCAAACGGACGAATTCGTCACGACCGCCAGATCGATAGGTTTGCCAAAACGCGTCACCAAACAAATTGCGGTTGGCCTGTGCCACGCCACCCAGCAAAAACACCCCGCCGGCGGCCTTTAATGTGACGGCCAAGTCACCTGCGAGCGCCGCAAGATGATGAATGAAGATGTCGCGACACTGGGAGGCCGCCGCCTCCCCCGCTGCTGCACGCGCCATGACATCACGACCGGATACGTTCGCGTCCCCGCCACAGGCTTGATACACGTACGGTAGAGCCGTTCCGCTCAACACAGCCTCAGCTTCAACCATCAGGCTATCACCAAGCTGGACCTGAGGCCAAAGAGTAATCAGACGCTCGAACACCATGACTTCGTCCGCAGTACGCGGCCCGACACCCACGTGTCCGCCTTCCCCTGGCATGACGGAGTATCGTGCACCGTCCCAGAACAGGCTTCCGACGCCAAGACCCGTGCCTGGCCCAACGGCCACGCGATTCCCGTCGGTCAATGACTTACTCTCACCTATCGGCAAAATATCGGCATCGCTCAACGTTGCGAGTGACCACGCGGCGGCTTCAAAGTCGTTGATGACCCGCACGTCTTTTGCTCCGGTGAACTCCGAAATCTGATCTTCGCAGACGAGCCACCCCCCATTGGTCAACGAAATCTGCCCCTGTTTGACGGGACCCGCTCCTGCAGCGACGACCGCATTGGGGTATCCGTCCAGCGTGTCGCACACGTCTTTCAGAGTTTGCGCAACATCTCGATCGGGTGTCATTGCGAAGTCGTGCCTGGATATGATCTCGTGTTCGCGCACTTGGGCAACGCGCATATTGGTTCCACCGATGTCAGCAACCAAATCCCAAGTCATGTCAGTGTGCCGCCTTCAATCGCAAAGCATTGGTTACAACGAACACGGACGACAACGCCATCGCACCCGCCCCGAGCATGGGTGACAATTGCCAGCCAAACCAAGGATAGAAAAGGCCCATCGCAACCGGAATCAAAGCGGTGTTGTAAGCGAAGGCCCAGAACAGGTTCTGACGGATGTTCTTCATGGTGGCTGTGCTGATTGACTTGGCAGTTGCAACGCCATCAACGGCGCCCGACATCAAAACCACATCCGCAGCTTCAATGGCAACATCTGTCCCGGCCCCCATTGCGATGCCGACATCCGCCTGCGCCAAAGCAGGGGCATCGTTGATCCCATCGCCGACAAAAGCAACAGGACCAGACTTCTGCATATCGCGGATTACGTCCAGTTTGTCGCCGGGCAAAACCTCCGCGTACACGGCAGTTAGACCCACTTGCTTTGCCACGATCTCAGCAACAGAGCGCCGGTCACCCGAGACCATTGCAACGGATGTGTTTTGGGACTTCAGCCGTTCCAAGGCTGAGCGCGCGTCTGGTTTCACCGTGTCGGAAATACCAAAGACTGCGACAGCCTTCCCATCACGCGCCGCAAATATAGGTGTGACGCCATTGTGCAGCATCTCGGTTTCTGTGTCTTGAAACGCTGCCAAATCAATCCCGATTTCTTGTAGAAACCGCGCGGACCCTATGACGATGTGTTGGCCGTTGACTTGAGCAGTCGCACCTTTTCCCGCAACCGCCGAAAAGTCCTGAACCTCTGGCAAAGGCCCATCGTATTCGGAGACAACAGCGCGAGCGATGGGATGCTCGCTCATCTTCTCTACAGCTGCGATTGCTGGCAAGGCGGCTGGATCAAGCACGTTCTTGGCGGAAACGCGCGGCTTGCCCGTCGTCAGGGTACCCGTTTTGTCAAACGCGATGGCTGTCACATTGCTCAACCGTTCCAAAGCATCACCCTTGCGGAACAACACGCCAAGTTGTGCGGCGCGTCCTGTCCCGACAACCACGGATACGGGTGTCGCAAGTCCCATAGCGCAGGGGCAGGCGATTATCAACACAGACACTCCGGCGACAAGCGCCTGTGCCAGTGTTCCGCCAAAGGCAAGCCAACCCACAAAAGCAACCAGAGCAAGCCCCATCACGATGGGCACAAACACCTCGGTGATGCGGTCGACCATGGCCTGAACCGGCAGTTTTGCGCCTTGGGCTTTTTCCACCATCTTCACGATGCTCGACAGGGTCATATCAGCGCCGACCGCTTCGGCGCGGAACCGCAAAGCAGCGTCAGTACTAACGGTGCCGCCTGTGATTTGATTACCGACGGTTTTGTGCACGGGGATCGGCTCTCCGGTCATCATGCTTTCATCGACGAAGCCAGTGCCGTCAAGGATGGTGCCATCCACAGCAATCTTGTCACCCGGACGCGCCAGAAGCACGTCGCCTTTGGTAATCTGATCAAGTGGACGTTCAACAAACTCTCCGTTGACCTCCACCAGAGCGGTATCAGGTTGCAACCCGACGAGCTTGGCAATCGCATCGCCGGCTTGCCCCTTTGCCCGCGCTTCCAGCGCGCGTCCCAGCAAGATCAGCGTCACGATCACACCAGCGGCTTCGAAATAGACCGCGCGACTGGCAGCCGGGATCAAACCCGGCGCGAATGTCACAACCGTAGAATACGCCCATGCTGCACCGGCGCCCAACGCGACGAGAGAGTTCATCTCTGGTTGGAAACGCAGAAGCGCCCGGAATCCGACCGTAAAGAAGTCCCGCCCCGGCCAAAACAACACAATGGAAATCAGGATGAATTGCAGGACCCAAGACGTCTGCATGCCAACGGCCTGCATAACCCAATGATGCAACGGCGGGAACAAATGCCCGCCCATTTCAACCAGAAACACGGGCAGCGTAAGAAGCGCTGCAATGCGAAACCGGATCCAGATATCCTCTGCCGGGTCATCGACAGGTTGGTAGGTATCCTTGGGTTCGGCTGGATAACCTGCCTCTGTCAGCGCCTGCGCGAGAGTGTCTGCCCTAACCGTCCCGGCTGTCGTCACTTGAGCAGTTCCCGTGGCCAGATTCACGGACACAGATTCCACGCCCGGCTGCTGGGCAAGCGCTTTTTCTGCGCGGCCGACACAGGACGCACAGTGCATTCCGGTTACTTGAATTGCGATATCTTTGGGCATCTGATCCTCTTGCCCCGCTTACTTCTGAGATAAGGGGTGCCGGGGCGGGAAGGTCAAGCCTCTTGCCAATCTCGCGCATGCGGCCAATTCTGCCAAACATGACACTCAATGACCGAATTGACGCCGCACGCGACGACATTACCAAGCTCACGCAGGATCTGATCCGCATTCCGACGCTGAACCCGCCGGGTGAGAAATATGCTGAAATCTGCGATTATCTCGATCAACGTCTGACCGCATCCGGTTTTGAAACACAGTGGATTCGTGCAATTGGGGCCCCCGGAGACAGCGATCAATACCCGCGCTGGAATCTTGTTGCCCGGCGCGAAGGTGGAACACCCGGAGAGTGCGTGCACTTCAATTCGCACCATGATGTGGTCGAAGTTGGTGCTGGCTGGACGCGTGATCCATTTGGTGGAGAAGTGGACGGCGACCGAATCTATGGACGAGGTGCGTGTGATATGAAGGGGGGGCTGGCCGCTTCCATCGTCGCAGCGGAGGCATTCATCGCCGAACACTCGGAATTTTCCGGTTCTATCGAAATCAGCGCCACAGCTGACGAAGAGTCGGGTGGGTATGGCGGCGTCGCGTATCTTGCGGAGAAAGGGTTCTTTGATCCGGACCGTGTGCAGCACGTGATTATCCCGGAGCCCCTGAACAAGGATCGCATCTGCCTCGGCCACCGGGGTGGTTGGTGGGCCGAGATCGAAACCAAGGGCGAAATTGCACATGGATCCATGCCATTTCTTGGCGATTGTGCCGTGCGCCACATGGGTGCTGTGCTCGACAAATTCGAAACTGATCTGTTCCCGGCCATGCAAGCGCGCCACACGGATATGCCCGTTGTGCCAGAAGGTGCGCGGTCCTCAACGATGAACATTAACTCGATCCACGGTGGTCAGCCCGAGCAGCCGGACGACTACACCGGCTTGCCTGCGCATTGTGTGCCTGACAGTTGTCGTATCGTGATCGACCGGCGTTATCTGATCGAGGAACCTCTCGACGATGTGCGGGGTGAAGTTGTGTCACTTCTCGAAAACCTGCGCGAAACGCGGCCCAATTTTGAATACGACCTCCGAGAGTTGAACGTCGTCATCCCGTCGATGACGGACAAAGACGCGCCAGTTGTGCAAACTGTGGCAGACGCGATCCGGGAGACGTTGGGCCGTGATCCGGAATTTGTCGCCTCCCCCGGATCCTACGACCAAAAGCACATTGACCGTATCGGTAAACTGAAGAACTGCATTGCGTATGGGCCGGGAGTCCTCGAACTTGCGCATAAGCCGGATGAATGGGTGGGCATCACCGATATGCTCGATAGTGCAAAGGTCATGGGCATGGCTTTGGAACGTCTTTTGCTAAAAAACTGACCATTTGCATAAAATTTTCCGCTCCTGACCGCATTTCAGCCCCAATCAGGGTTAACGGTGTTTCTATCGGAAGTGGTGGAGTGACCAATGTTAAATACCCTGTCCGACCTTTTCAGGAAAAGGTCGTCAGTGAATGCGTCTGCTGTGGACACAGTGGACGTCCTGCGCGCTGACACGCATATCATCGTCCCGCAAACAGCCTTTGACGCTTGGCCAGAAAACCCTGCGCCGCTTGTGCAAGCCGTGGTGAATTTTGTGAACCATATGTCCCGGCAAGGTCGGTACACACGCAACGAACTGAGCATGGTTGCGACGCAAGTGTTTCACTGTGACTTCTATCAGGCGCAAGTCGTTGATGGCGGTCACACAAAGCTCATCGCGAATAGCGGCCCGCTGTTGGAGTTCGTTCTATCGGACATCCTGCATGGCCTGAAAGAAATGGGAGCGCTGGACTATCTTATGTTGGCGCGTCGCGTCGCGCAGTGGGTTCTAGACAACCCCGAAGAAGCGCAGTCCGAGGCCCAATACGAAGACGGTGTCAGCGAGCCTTTGCATGCGCTGGATGCACCGTTTCTTGACCTGATGCAGGAGAAGCCGCTCACAGCTTTGATTGCAGACTGGATCGCAAAGTATCCTGGGCTCCGTGTTGTTGCCGACGAAGATTTGGCGGAACACCTTGGTGAACTTGTCGGTCAGAACCCAAAACTGGCAGACCGCAACGATGTTTTGGCCGTGAACCGGCTGCATCTAATGCTGGTTGAGAATCCGAATGTGCATTTCGCAACTGCCGTCGGCGCAATGCCACAACCGGAACTGCTTATCGCCGTCGGGAACGGTCTTCACATGGAAATCGAAGGCAAACAGCGCATGACGTTTGTGCTGCGGACGTCTGTCGGTTTGCGCTGGTGCGCTGTGTGTGACGAAGGGACCGCGATCTACGAACATATCGCACATGACAACGATCATATGCCCGACAATCCGTTTGAGGCGACAAAAGAAGACCTCGCCAGGTGGAAAGCTCCGGATGTGGGCAAACGGCTGGTGTTCGTGCCAGAAGCGGACATTGCAGCTTTGGCCATGTTGGCCGAGCGTGTGTGCGCCCCTGCAGCAGTGCATTTGTTGATGCAGCAAGTAGAAAACGCTGAAAAAGTGGACTTCGTGACCATCATCGGCACGTCCACCGATGACAATGGCATGGCGCAACTAAACCTGATGCTGTCTATCGACGGGCACTCGGGCGTTCTGTCAGCGCAGATATCCGAGAATCACGGCGCATTGTTGGATCCGGAGACGGGCGAAACTCTTGTCCAGCTGGATGCTGACGCGATCCTGTCACATGCTGCGGCGACCTCTGTTGAGTCGCTGACCTAATCAAACCAAACCTGCGAGACTTGGTTTTCACCGGGTCTCGCAGACAAAACTTGCTTGATCGGTGTGGTCCATCCGGGAAGTTTTGCCAAAGCCTCCCCTTGATCCCGGACGCGTTTCCCAAGACACTCTTTGTAATCGCCGGCAGAAAGCCGGACAAAGACAAGGGAGACCACCCATGACTCATCTCGTATCCCGGATTGCGTTGGCATCCGCGTTGGCGCTCAGTGGCTTTGCCGCTTATGCGAAAAGCGACATCACCGTCGCCATGCAGCTGGAACCGCCACATCTGGACCCGACTTCCGCCGCCGCGCAGGCAATTGACTCCGTGCTTTACACCAATGTGTTCGAAGGGCTGACACGCTTCATGGGCGATGGGTCGGTTGTCCCCGGTCTCGCCGAAAGTTGGGAAATCAGCGACGATGGCACGGTCTATACCTTCAAGCTGCGCAGCGGCGTGACCTTCCACGACGGCACCGCGATGGATGCAGAGGATGTGAAATTCTCGCTGGACCGCGCTCGGGCGGAAGAATCCTCAAACGCGCAAAAGGGTTTGTTTGCCGGGATTACTTCTGTCGACGTGATGGACCCGACAACGGTCAAGGTTACGCTTGAAGGCCCGAACGGGAACTTCCTGTTCAACATGGCATGGGGTGACGCAGTGATCGTCGCGCCCGAAAGCATCGAGAACATCAAGCAACAACCAGTCGGCACTGGTGCGTTCACCTTTGGGGAATGGGTACAGGGCGACAGGATTACACTGACCCGCAACGACAATTACTGGGGCGATGCTCCAGCATTGGAACAAGCGACGTTCAAGTTCATCTCGGACCCCACAGCCGCCTTTGCCGCCGTGATGGCCGAAGATGTGGACGTCTTTACCGGTTTCCCGGCCCCAGAGAACCTGCCGCAATTCGAGGCAGACCCGCGTTTTCAGGTCCTCGTCGGCTCGACCGAGGGTGAGACGATCTTATCGACCAACAACAAGCAAGCGCCCTTTGACAACGTGAAGGTCCGTCAGGCGGTCGCGCACGCGATTGACCGTCAGGCAATCATCGATGGCGCGATGTTCGGCTATGGCACGCCAATCGGGACACACTTCGCCCCGCACAACCCCGCTTATGTCGATCTGACGGGAGGCTCTTCCTATGACCCGGACAAGGCCAAGGCTTTGCTTGCTGAAGCCGGTCTACCCGATGGGTTTGAAACCACGTTGCACCTGCCGCCGCCGTCCTATGCGCGTCGAGGCGGCGAGATCATCGCGTCTCAACTGGCCGAGGTCGGGATCAAGGCAGAGATCATCAACGTGGAATGGGCCCAGTGGCTTGAATCCGTGTTCAAAGGTAAGACCTTT